>CACIOK010000048.1 GCA_902588255.1 uncultured Pelagibacteraceae bacterium | reverse complement strand
TCTCATAATTTTGATCTTTTTTTAGAAGGTCTATTGCTAATAATTCAAATATTTCCTCTTTATTAGAAAATTTAAAGTTTTTCAATTTTGCAGAAATTATGTAGGCAAACTTAATTATAGATTTAATTTTTTTATTTTCTTTTTTTTCTTTATTTATTCTTTCTACTAAAAGTAAAAAAATTTTATTTTTAGGTAAATATTTTAATTCGCCAGATTTTATTTTGCCTTCAGAAACAAGTGCAGAAATATAAGGTAAATCCTCAGGCGATTGACAAGTGATTTTTTTTAAAAATTGCTTATCCATCAAGATTTTTTTTTAATATTAACCCCAATTTTTTTTAAATTATTATACAGATTACTGTAGCCTCTTAGCCCATGATATATTCGACTTATACAACTTTCACCATTAGCAGCCATGGCTCCCAATATAATAGCAAAAGTGCTTCTTAAATCAGACGATATGCAATCGGCTCCATTCAAATTACTCTGGCCAATGATAAAGGCTATTGATTTTTTTATATTTATTTTTGCTCCCATTCGCACTAATTCTGGAGCTGCCATATAGCGATTAGTAAAAATTGTTTCTTCTATTTTGCTTTTACCAACTGCTTTAGTTAAAACTGCCATTAACATTGGCATGCAATCTGTGGCAAAGCCTGGATAGGGAGCAGTTTTTAAATTTGTGGTTTTTAAGTTATTTTTTCTGTTTAATTCTATTGAAGATTTTTCAACTTTTATATTACAACCTATTTTTTTTAAAACTTTTAGTTCTGTAGTTAAATGTTTTGGATTTATTTTTTTGATTTTTATTTTTCCTTTAGTTATTGCTGCCGCGCATAAATAAGAAAATGCTTCAATTCTATCTCCAATAACTTCATGTTGATGTCCATTTAATTTTTTTACTCCAAATATTTTGATTGTCCTTTTGCCTATATTATAAATTCTTGCTCCTCCATTTCTTAAAAATTTTATTAAATCTAATACCTCAGGTTCTATTGAAATATTTTTTAATGTTGTTATCCCATTTGCTAAAACAGATGCTAAGATTAAATTTGAAGTTCCTGTTACACTAACTTTGGGAAAACGGAAATGACCACCTTTGATACCACTTGGTGAAACAATATTTATATAACCTTTATTTAAGCTATACTTGCAATTTAGTTTCTTGAAACCTGCTAAATGATATCCGATTGGTCTTGGACCTAAACTACAACCGCCTGATAAAGCTGTTGAACATTTGTTATATTTACCAAGCAAAGCTCCCATGGCAAGAACACCCGCTCTCATAGTAGAAATATACTTGTATTTTACTAATAGTTTGTGTTTTTTTTTATTTGTTATTTTTAGTGTTTTTTTATTTTTAATTATCTGTACCTTTGATCCTAAAGATTTTAATAAAGTAATCATAGTCTGAACATCATTTGCTCCTAAAGGAACATTTATTAATGTAACTGTATTATCAAACAAGATGGAAGAGGCCATTAAAGGTAGTACAGCATTTTTTGCCCCGCTGCAGTTAATGAGGCCTTTAACTCCTTTAGAAGAAGAACCTTTGATCAAAAATTTTTCCATAAAATTACTTTGATTTGGCGAGTGTTATGCCACGCTGATCTTGGTATTTACGTGAACCTTCTGCATAAGAAGTTTCGGGTTCTTCACCTTCAAAAAACAGTATTTGAGCAGCACCAGAGTTTGCATATAATCTTATTGGAAGGTTTGTATGATTTGCAAATTCCATTACTAAGTTTCCTCTCCAGCCACCTTCAAGGACGCTAGAAGGAGTTCCAAGTCCTGTTCTGGCATAGGTACTTTTAGCAGTAACTAAACCAGTAATACGTCTTGGCATTTTAAAATATTCTATACTAGCCGCTAAAACAAAAGAGTTAGGTGGAACTAAAACTGTCTCCTCCCCCTTTACGGTTATAAAACTATCTTCAGTAAAATTTTTTGGATCACAAACTGCACCTTTGGCATTACTAAAAATTTTAAACTCATCACCACAACGTATATCATAACCAAAAGTTCCAAGTCCATGACTTATCCCTTTATG
>CACIOK010000047.1 GCA_902588255.1 uncultured Pelagibacteraceae bacterium | reverse complement strand
GACTGGACTAGATTTGGAGAAATAACTATGGATAAATGGAGCGGTACTCAGTTAGAATGGATTTTGCAAAATTAATATGACTAAATTAAAAAACATTTTAGGTTTAACAATTTTAGAAGGTCTAGTTTCAACAGCAATTGTTGGAATTGGTTTTATAGCTATACTTCAAATGGTTAATTATTCCGTACAATCAATTGATAATTCTGGTGAGAGAACTAAAGCAAATTATTTGGTAAGCATGATGGCTGAAGATGTTATTGGACATAGAGATAGTATCTACGGTATAGATTCAATGGTAGATAAAGTAGTTATAAGCATTGATGGAACAGTAACTGTTAATGAAGAAGCTAAGGAAAGTGCAAGAAAATTTTCAGATCATTTAGCTCAGGCAGAATTTTTTTCAGGAGCATGTGGATCATCTGGAACAATAACTGCTGTTGCCGGTGGTGACACAGATCCTGATGCAGGAAATCAAGGTAAAGATTTTAGTCCCCCAACAAGTATATATGGGACACAGTTCAAAGATGGTCCGTCAAATAAGGAAGAAAAATGGAGACAAGTATTCGGAGAAAGTCGTTATTTAAAGTGTAGAGGGGAGAAAGATATAAAAAAAATGAAGATGTATAAAATTTGCAGATGGAACGATAGTTGTCCAACTTATTCAGATGCTGCAATCAATGACAATGGAATGTACGTAGGAAGAATTCAAGTAAATATGAATGACGGCAGGAAAAGAAAATTTTTATATTTTCAAGCAGATTATAACACAAGAAAATGAAAAAAAATAAATTAAAAAATATCGCAGGTTTAACTCTTATAGAGATGCTCATAGGAGTTGTTATTTCCTCAATAATGATGGGTGCAATTTACACAACATATACAGTTGTGAATAATAGTTACGGTCAAGTGACAGAGAGAGCTAAAATTAGTCGATCAGGAAGAGATATCATAGAAATGATGATGAGAGACATAAGAATGGCAGGCTTTAAATATATTTTAGGCACAAACACTCTTAATTTTCCTAACAGAAGTTATTTGGAATTTGTAGGTGGCAACACATCAATTTTAGAAAGTCATGATCCTCTTATTATTGAGAAAGGTGAAAATGCTTTAGGTTCTTTAGGAGGTACTTACTCAAGAATATCTGAACAAAATCACCCTGATACAGGAAGCAAATGTTGTGACAGGATACACATAGTTTACGATGACTTTAATCAAAACGATGAAACTCAGCCTTACAAAAGATATAAGATTACATATTATGCGGCGCCACTTACTGATAATGCTGGATCAAGATACGCTGCTTATAAATCAGTTCGAAGTTGGCTACAACCAATGGGAACGGAATCTGGAATTTGGGTAGACGATTGTCCAGAATGCTATATCGGACAAAAAATTCGTGATCACATAGTTGATATGGAGTTTATTCCACTTGATGCTGAAGGTAGAGTGCTCGCTCCACTTCCAAGTCCCGGAGAAGATACAGTTGCAAGGGACAATCTTTATAAAATAAGAGCTGTTGATTTAAGAATAACTTTTAGATCTAAAGGTAATTTTTATAGATTTAAGGCAACAGCAGATAAACCACGTTATGTAAAAGGTCTAGGAGATAGAGGACACAATTTCGAAGATACTAAATTAAGAGACTCTGTTGTAGTTACTATTCACACCAGGAATATTGGAGGTGGAATATAATTATGAAACGTAAAAATGAAAAAGGATTTGCGTTAGTTCTCTCTCTATTACTTTTACTTGTTATGTCGTTAATGGGAGGATCACTTATAGTTATATCATCAACAGATCACCAAAGTAATAATTCAAGTGATGAATACCAACAAACGTTTTATGTAGCTGAAACAGCTTTACTTGAGGGAGAAAAATTTATTATAAATCAGATGATGGGACCTTGGGTTGTTGTAGAAACGGTAATTACAGAAAAACCTGTAGGACTAGATGATGATGAAAGCGCAGATTGGGATTTAATGACTGACCAAATGCTTGCAAATCAACAACAAGGCTTGTCAAGATATGTAGATAAAAGAGATCTTCCCTCAAACCTTTCAGGACCCCAAATTACGCCGTGTTATGAAAGTTTTAGAAATATAAATAGAGCTGGATTTTTAGTTGCACATCACCAAATAAATAAAAACTTTGGATCATTAATTCAAGCAGTATTTGCTGATGTCCAGCTTGATACGTTAGCAGATAGTGAAACGATTAATAAAGAGAAAGCCCATATGGATAGATTTAGGTATGAGTACTTTATTGTAAATATTGGATCGGCCAACTTTAGAGGTGCTGGATCGAGTA
>CACIOK010000046.1 GCA_902588255.1 uncultured Pelagibacteraceae bacterium | reverse complement strand
TAGTGTTTGGAAACAATGATGCACCGGGAGTTGTTCTAGCTTCTGCCGCAAAAGAATATTTGAGGATTTATGGAGTTTTAGTTGGTAAAAAACCTATAATTTTTACAAACAATGACAGTGCTTATGAAACAGCGATTGAATTTAAAAATAATGGAATTGATCCAATTATATTAGACACAAGAACGAACCCAAAATCAGAAATAATAGCTGTGGCTAAAAATTTGGGAATAGATATAAAATTTTCTCATGTAGTTGTTGCTGCAAATGGATATAAAAAAGTTAATTCAGCACAAATTGCTCAAATATCTCCTGACAAAAAGGATTTAGGAAAAATAGAAAAAATTAATTGTGATTGTATTTGTGTATCTGGTTTTTGGACACCAACTATTCACCTAGCTTCTCAATCAGGAAATAAAACAAAGTTTGATGAAAAAATTGATGCCTTTGTTCCTGGTAAATCAAAACAAAATGAAACAACTGTTGGCTCTGCAAATGGTATATTTAATCTAGAAGAAACAATAAATACATCATTCGAAAAAGGATACGAATTATCAAAAAAAATAACTAATAAGGATAACAAAATTTCAATTCCCCAAGTTTCTGAAAAAAATTATACTAGCCATGATAAGTTTTGGTGTGTGCCATTACCAGATAAAAAAAATTATAAAAGATTTTTAGATTTTCAAAATGATGTTACAGTTTCTGATATAGAGCTAGCATTAAGAGAGGGATATAGATCAATTGAACATGTAAAAAGATATACCACATTAGGAATGGCGACTGACCAAGGAAAAACAAGTAATCTAAATGGTTTGCAACTCGTTTCTGATGTAGAAAATAAAATTGTACCTTCTGTTGGTCATACAACTTTTAGACCTCCTTACACACCAGTTTCAATCGGAGCAATAGTAGGTAGAGAAGTGGGCAAACACTCTAAACCAACTAGAAAATCTCCAATGCATTCGTGGCATGAAAAAAACAATGCAGTATTTGTTGATGCGGGTATTTGGCTAAGACCAAGATACTATAAAAAAGGAAATGAAGGATTGTTTGAAGCCTCAAAAAGAGAAGCGGAGAATGTCAGAAAAAATGTAGGGGTTTGTGATGTTACCACATTAGGAAAAATAGATATCAAGGGTCCAGATGCTGCAGAATTTTTAAATAGAGTTTATACAAATGCTTGGTTAAAGCTTCCAGTAGGAAAAGCAAGATACGGAGTAATGTTGAGAGAGGATGGAATAGTAATGGATGATGGTACAACTACAAGAATTTCTGAAAACCATTATCATATGACAACTACAACTGCTCAAGCAGCAAATGTTTTGTCCCACTTGGAATATTATTTACAATTAGTATGGCCAGAGTTAAATGTAAACGTTGTTTCAACAACCGAACAATGGGCAGGAGCAGCAATAGCTGGTCCTAAATCTAGAGCTTTATTACAAAAATTATTTCCAGATAAAGATCTTTCAAATGAAGGTTTACCTTTCATGGGATATACCGAAGGAAATTTATTCGGCATATCAGCAAGAATTTTTAGGATTTCTTTTTCTGGAGAGTTAGCTTACGAATTAAACGTTGAGTCAGATTTTGGCAATTTTATGTGGGAAAAAATAATTGAAGTAGGTAATGAGTTTCAAATTCAACCATATGGTACTGAAGCTTTATCTACTTTACGAATTGAAATGGGACACGTAGCTGGAACAGAATTAGATGGCAGAACGATACCATATGATAATGGATTAGATGGCCTAATAAGTAAAAAGAAAGACTTCATTGGAAAAAGATCGTTAAACAGACAAGCTTTTAATTCAAAAGAGAGACAGAAAGTAGTTGGAGTTATTCCACTGGATAAAAAAACAAGTATTCCCGAAGGATCACATTTAG
The DNA here is from genome assembly GCA_902588255.1 of uncultured Pelagibacteraceae bacterium. Classification (GTDB taxonomy): domain Bacteria; phylum Pseudomonadota; class Alphaproteobacteria; order Pelagibacterales; family Pelagibacteraceae; genus Pelagibacter. Next base: position 816 of record CACIOK010000046.1, on the reverse strand, counting down.
TTAAAGAAGCGAACGCAAAACTACCAAATCCTAAATTGGGTCATATTTCAGCATCTTGTTGGAGTGTTGAATATAATAATCCTTTTTCTTTAGCTATCTTAAAAGATGGAAAAAATATGATTGGAAAGAAACTTTATGCACTTTCTCCACTTAAAAATAAGTCTATTCCTGTGGAAATAGTTTCATCGCATTACGTAGATCCAAAAGGCGAAAGGGTAAGATCATGAAAAACCAGTCACCACTTCAAGAAATACATAAAAAAGGATTATTTGGAGACTATGATAATAAAAATGAACTAGATCTTCTTAAGGTTAAAGAAGTAAATAATCTTAAAATTTTACAAATTGTAAAATATAAAAATTCAATAATTTCTATTACTGATTTAAAAATTGATGGACTTGTATTAAGTGATAAACCAAATGCGGTTGTTTCAAATAAAGAAACAAGAATTTTATGGTCATCACCAAATACTTGGTTAGTAACATCTGAAAATACAGACATATTATCAAAGGTAACTAGTATTTTTAAAGAAACTGATTTTGCAGTTACAGATTTATCATATTCAAGAGCTATAATTGAAATTGAAGGGAAATATTCAAAAGAGGTATTAAAAAAAGGATGCCCTTTCAATTTTAACGAATTAAATAAAAATAATTGTGCAAACTCAATTTTTCATGGAATTACACTTACCATTGATTTGATTGATGATTCTCCAGAAAAAATAAGATTATTTGTACTTAGAAGTTTTGGAGAGTCCTTATATCATTCTATAACAGACGCTAGTTTAGAGTTTGGTTATAAAAGTATTTAGCTAGT
>CACIOK010000045.1 GCA_902588255.1 uncultured Pelagibacteraceae bacterium | reverse complement strand
GAAGATGGTTACATCCAGCCAGCAGATTTAACACAAGCATTAGCTACAGGCGCAAGAAATAGAGGAGCTGAAATTTACAGAAATACAACAGTTGTAGGAATTAAACAAAATAAGGATGGATGGATAGTTGAAACTGATAAGGGAGCAATAGAGTGTGAGCACGTTGTTTCTTGTTCTGGAAACTTTGCAAGACAAACTGGAAAAATGGTTGGGCTTGACATACCGGTAATTCCCGTTGAACATCAGTACATTGTAACTGAACCACATCCAGAAATTCAAAAAAGAAAAAAAGATGGTTTACCAGAGATGGGCGTATTAAGAGACAGTGATAGCAGATGGTACATGAGAGAAGAAGCGGGTGGATTGATACTAGGACCCTATGAAGATGGTGCGCCATGCTGTTATGTTGATGGGCCAACAAAAGATTCAGAGTATGAATTGTTTCAAGAAGATTTAGAAAGATTAGCACCACACATTGAAGGAGCTATTCACCGTGTTCCTGCTTTTGGAGAAGTTGGAGTTAAAAAAGTTTATAATGGAGCAATATGTTACACACCAGATGGTAATCCAATAGTTGGACCTGCTTGGGGTTTGAAAAATTTTTGGATAAATGAAGGACACAGTTTTGGTATAACTGCAGCAGGTGGAGCAGGTTGGCAGCTAGCTGAATGGATTATTGATGGAGAACCTACAGTTGATATGCTTGGTGTTGAGCCGAGAAGATACGGCGACTATTGTTCTAAATCGTACCTTAAAGAAAAAAATGAAGAAGCTTACAGAAATGTATTTATTATTCATTATCCTGACGAAGAAAGGGAAGCAGCAAGACCTTTAAGACAGGCTCCTTGTTATGATAGAATGAAAAAATTAGGTGCTGTGTTTGGTCAAAAATTTGGATGGGAAAGACCTAATTTTTTTGCAACTGACGGAATGGAACAAAAAGATGACTGGTCTTTTAGAAGATCAAAATGGTTTGAGGCAGTTCAAAAAGAATGTAAAAATGTAAAAGAAAATGTAGGTCTATTAGACATGTCTGCATTCGCCAAATGTAGAATTAAAGGTCCGAAAGCTGAAGAATTTTTAGATTATTTAGTCGCAAATAAATTACCAAAAAAAATTGGAAGAATTAATTTGTGTCATGCGCTTAATACAAAAGGTGGTGTTCATTCGGAATTTACAATTATGAGAGAAGCTGAAGATAGTTTTTATCTTGTTTCTGCTGGTGCGTTTCAAAGACTGGATCATGACTGGATACAAAAATGGATGCCAAAAGATGGTAGTGTTCAGTTTGAAAATCTTACAAATAGTATGGGCGTATTAGTAATCTCAGGTCCAAAAGCTAGAGAATTAATAACAAGAGTTTCTAAAGATGATTTTTCAAATGAAAATTTTAAATGGCTAAGCTCAAAAAGTGTCGATATAGGACATGCTCCCGTCACTGCAATGAGGGTCAATTTTGTGGGCGAACTTGGTTGGGAACTTCATCACCCGATTGAATATCAAAATCATATTTTTGATAAACTTATGGAAGCCGGTAAAGATTTAGGACTTAAACCTTACGGTATTAGAGCAATGAATAGTTTAAGGGTAGAAAAGTCATATAAATTAGTAGGTACAGAGCTTTCTATTGAATATTCTCCATATGAGTCTGGTCTAGATAGATTTATTCATCCGAATAAAGGAAAGTTTATTGGTTTAGAAGCTTTAAACAAATGGCGCGAAAAAGGTTTTAATAATAAATTGGTTACTATGGAAGTGCATAATGTGACTGATGCAGATGTCCTAGGAAATAATCCTATTTATGAAAATGGAAAAGTCGTTGGCAGAGCTACCGGAGGCGACTTTGGTTTTAGACTAAATAAGTCAATTGCATTAGGAATGGTTAAGCCAGAGATTGCGACAACTGGTCAAAAATTAAAAATTGATATTTTAGGTAAAATGCACGACGCTACAATTTTGGATGAAAGTCCTTATGATTCAGAAAATAAATTGTTAAGAGCATAATGAAAATATTAGTCGCAGTTAAAAGAGTTATTGATTACAACGTACAAGTCAGAGTTAAAGAAGACGGCACAGGTGTAGTTACTGAAAATGTTAAAATGTCAACAAATCCTCCTGATGATAACGCAGTTGAAGAAGCTGTAAAAATAAAAGAGTCAGGAAAAGCTACAGAAATAGTTGCTGTTACAGTTGGCGATGATAAAGCTCAAGAAACTGTAAGAAAAGCATTGGCAGTTGGTTGTGATAAAGGAATTCATGTTAAAGTTGATGGAATAATTGAACCATTGGCTGTTTCTAAAATTTTACAAAAAATTGTAGACAAAGAAAAACCAGATTTAATTTTTATGGGTAAACAAGCTATAGATGACGATTGTAATCAAACTGGCCAAATGCTTGCTGCTTTATTAAATTGGCCACAAGCTACATTTGCATCTAAAATTGAAGTAAAAGATAAAAGTTTAGAAGTTACAAGAGAGGTAGACGAAGGATTGGAAACTATTGAAGTAAATATTCCAGCGATAGTTACTTGCGATTTAAGATTAAATGAACCGAGATATGCATCTTTGCCAAATATAATGAAAGCAAAGAAAAAACCTATCGAACAAATTAATGCATCTGACTTAGGTGTTGATACTAAGCAAAGAATTGAACAAATCAAAGTTGAAGAGCCTCCAAAAAGAAAAGCGGGAATTAAAGTTGCTAATGTAGAAGAATTAGTACAAAAACTAAAAAATGAGGCTAAAGTAATATAATGTCAGTA
>CACIOK010000044.1 GCA_902588255.1 uncultured Pelagibacteraceae bacterium | reverse complement strand
ACTTTAAATCTGGTCGATTTTGTTAAATCATATAAAGTACCTGTTATATGTTTTCCAAGAGAAATTAAAAATTACGAAGAATATTGTAAAATAATTAAGCCAGATGTTATAAATATTGACTATAAAACAAATCCGAAAATAATAATTAAAAAAACAGACATAGTTGTTCAAGGTGGCTTAGACCCAAAAGTTCTATTAACAGACAAAGAAAAATTAAAAATTGAGGCCAAAAGGTATCTAGATATCTTTAAAGATCATCCTTATATTTTTAATTTAGGGCATGGTGTACTACCTAAAACTAATCCACAAATGTTGGATTATTTAATAAAGTTTGTAAAAGGATATTATTAGAGTTATTTTTTATTTTAATGAAAAAAGATCATCCAAAAATACAGTATGGAAAGACTGGGGTACTATTAGTAAATCTTGGCACACCAGACTCTACTAATTGGTGGGATATCAGAAAATATTTAAAAGAATTCCTTTCGGATAGAAGAGTTATCGAAGTGAACCCTTTTGTCTGGCAAATAATTTTAAATCTATTCATTTTGACCTTTAGACCGTCAAAAACTGCAAAAGCTTATAAGGAAATTTGGATGCAAAAAGAAAACATGTCTCCTTTAAGATATTATACTTTGATGCAAACAAAAAAGTTAAGACAAAGATTTGATAATAATAAAATAGTTGTTGATTATGCAATGAGATATGGCAACCCAAGTATAAAAAGCATAATGACAAAACTTCACCAAGAAGGATGTGAAAATATAATAGTCTTACCATTATATCCTCAATACGCTGCACCAACTACTGCAACTGTTTGTGATGAAGTTTATAGGACTCTGCTTAAAATGAGATGGCAACCTAGCTTACAAATTATACCTCATTATGAGTCTGAACCTTTATACATAGATGCATTAGTAAATAGTATTAATAAGAAAATTTCAGAATTAAATTGGAAACCAGATTTGATAATAGCTTCTTTCCACGGAATACCTAAAAAATATTTTGAAAAAGGTGATCCTTATCATTGTTACTGTCAAAAAACTTCAAGACTAATGTCAGAAAAATATAAAGAAATTCCTATCAAAACTACCTTTCAGTCTCGTTTTGGTCCACAAGAGTGGTTACAGCCTTATACTGATAAAACTTTAGAGGATTTACCCAAAGAAGGTAAAAAAAATATTTTAGTTATTTGTCCAGGATTTTCCTCAGACTGTGTGGAGACATTGGAAGAAATTGCAATACAGGGAAAGGAAAGCTTTATTAAATCTGGCGGAAAAAATTTTGACGTTATTCCTTGTTTAAATGATAATGATGATCACATAAATTTAATAAAAAAACTCATTAGTAATTTTATTCTATAAAATGAATATTTATTTAACTCTTAAAGCACTGCATCTTGTAGCTGTAATTTCTTGGATGGCTGGACTTTTGTATTTACCAAGAATTTTTGTTTATCATGTAGAAAATAAAGATAGTTTAGAAACATGTGAGATATTTAAGGTGATGGAGAGAAAATTATATAATTATATAATGATGCCAGCGATGATACTTTCCTGGATATTTGGATTGTTATTAATTGGTAGTATAGGATTTGATCAAATGGCTAATAAATGGCTTCAAATTAAGCTTTTTTTGGTTATAGTTTTAACCGCATATCATTTTTTCCTTGGTGTTTGTCTTAAAAAGTTTAATTTAGATTTAAACACATACTCATCAAGATTTTATAGAATTTTTAATGAAGTACCCACTATTTTACTAATTTTAATAGTTTTTATTGTAGTTTTTAAGCCTATCTAGTATTGAAATTTTTAATAGAGCATATATATTAAACCTATCTTACTAATCACAATTTAACCCCCAAACATGAATATACAAGAACTTAAAACAAAATCATCAGAGCATCTTATCAACCAAGCTGAAGAACTTGGTATTGAAAACGCGAGTACACTAAGAAAACAAGAAATTGTTTTTGCAATTTTAAAAAAACTTGCAGAAAAAGAAGAAATTACTGGAGGCGGAGTTTTACAGTTATTACAAGATGGTTTTGGATTTCTAAGAGCAATGGAGTCAAACTATTTGCCCGGAGCAGATGATATTTATGTTAGTCCAAGTCAAATTAGAAGATTTGGCTTACGAACGGGTGACACTGTAGAAGGCCCTGTTAGAGCGCCAAAAGATGGAGAAAGATATTTTGCTTTATTACAAGTTAGCAAAATTAATTTTGAAGATCCTGAAAAATCAAGGCATAAAATTGCTTTTGATAACTTAACTCCACTTTATCCAAACAAACAATTGGTAATGGAAGTCGAAAGCAATAAAACAGAAAAAAAACCTGATTTAACGCCTAGACTTATAGATTTAGTTAGTCCAATAGGCAAAGGTCAAAGATCCTTAATTATATCCCCTCCTAAGGCCGGGAAGACTATGATTTTACAAAGTATTGCTAATTCCATAGCCGCAAATTATCCAGAGTGTTATTTAATGGTTTTGTTAATTGATGAAAGGCCAGAAGAAGTAACTGATATGCAAAGAACTGTAAAAGGTGAAGTAATTAGTTCAACATTTGATGAACCAGCTCAAAGACACGTAGCTGTTGCAGAAATGGTTATTGAAAAAGCAAAAAGATTAACTGAACATAAAAAAGATGTAGTAATTCTTCTTGATTCAATAACAAGACTTGGAAGAGCTTATAATGCTGTGATACCAAGCTCAGGCAAAGTTTTAACTGGTGGTGTAGATGCTAACGCTTTACAAAGACCAAAAAGATTCTTTGGTGCAGCGAGAAATATAGAAGAAGGCGGATCTTTAACTATAATTTCAACAGCCTTAATAGATACTGGTAGCAGAATGGACGAAGTAATTTTTG
>CACIOK010000043.1 GCA_902588255.1 uncultured Pelagibacteraceae bacterium | reverse complement strand
AATTCTTTTTGATCAAGTCTGTTAATCACATCTGAGGCAGAAAAATCATTTAATCCCATTTTCATATTTAGTTTACCCGTTGCATTAAATGAAAGGCCTTTTTTTTTGTCTTTTATTTGGGTATATGAATAGCCAAGATCAAATATAATCCCTTTAATATTTTCATTTTTAAGTTTTAAATTATTTAACTGACTAAATTTTAAATTTTTATAGATAAATCTATTGTAAAAATTTTTTTTTAAATCGAATGTTTTTTTTAATGTATCTTCATCTCTATCAAGAGCAATTATTTTTGTATCTGGAAATTCTAAAATTTTTGATGAGTAGCCACCCTGACCAAAAGTACAGTCTATAAATGTGCCACCATATTGAGGGGAAATAATGCTAACAATTTCTTTTAGCAATACCGGATAATGCATATGCTTTTCCGGTATTATGATGGCACACATTTATTTTTTCGAAGACCATTAATTCTTCTGTCTCCGTAAAAAAGCGGGTATTTCAAATTCATCTTCTTCATTTTCTTCGTTTTCAGAAGATATTATTTCTCTAACTGAACTTTCTTCGTTAGAGTTAAAAAGATCTGGAGTTTCTTCCTCTACTTCTATTCCAAAATTTTCTAAACCATTTGAAGATGTTTCATTAACTTCTTCAGCCGTATGTTCTGGAACTTCTTCTTCATGATTTTCAACAGTAGTATTAATACCCGTATCTTGAGCATTTAATACATGCGCATCAACTAAATCTGAAGAAGATGTTTCTTCATCTGTTAAAACCTCTTCTTCAAGCTTCAATGCATTTGCTCCACTAGTCATTGTGTTTGCCATGCCACCACTCGATAAATTAAAACTACTTGAATTATTTATATTTGAAAAATCAGAATAACCTGGATTTCTATTTTGTATTCTATGAACCATATTTATAACTGATTTTGACTCGGGTTGTTGACCATCAAGTGCAGTAGCAACAATTGAAACCCTCATAATTCCATCAAGCGATGGGTCTGTAATCGCACCAATAATTAACTCTGCCTCTGGATCAACCTCGGCCCTTACTTTATTAACAGCTTCATCTACCTCAAAAAGTTTTAGATCTTTTCCACCAGTAATATTAACTAGTAATCCTTTTGCTCCCTTTAAAGTATAATCATCAATTAACTGATTGGTTATTGCCATCTCTGCAGCTTTTGCGGCTCGACCTTCTCCTTCAGCTTCTCCTGTTCCCATCATGGCTTTGCCCATTGAGCTCATAACATGTTCTACATCAGCGAAATCTAAATTAATAAGGCCTGGTCTGACCATTAAGTCAGTAATACTTTGTACTCCATGAAGCAATACATGATTTGAAAGTTCAAACGACTCTTCAAAAGTAGTTTGTTCACTTGCAACCTTAAACAAATTTTGATTTGGTATAACTATAATTGTATCAACATGTTTTCTTAACTCTTCCAATCCTTGCTGAGCTCTTCTCATTCTAGAAGGACCTTCATATAAAAAAGGCAAAGTAACAACACCAACAGTTAGAATATTAAGTTCCTTTGCAGCCCTTGCAATTACATGTGCAGATCCAGTTCCTGTACCGCCACCCATACCAGCAGTTATAAAAACCATATTTGCACCTTGCAAAATATTAATAATATCATTTAAAGATTCATCAGCAGCGGCTTGACCAATATCTAATTTTGATCCTGCGCCTAAACCTTTTGTTAAATTTAAACCTATTTGAATTTTATTTTTTGCTTTACTATGTTTTAAATCTTGAGCATCGGTATTAACTGCTATGAATTCAACTCCTTGAAGACCGTTATCGATCATTCCGTTAATTGCATTTCCACCTGCTCCACCTACTCCAAGAACTAATATTCTTGGCTTTAACTCTTTTATATCTGGTGCTCTAAAATTTATTGTCATTTTTCCCCTCTAGTTGTTATTAAATTGCTTTTCCCATTTAAGGCTTGCACGATTTAAATTAGATTTTTTTCTTGAACTCACCCTAAATTTTTCAAAAGCTATTGGTTCCCATATTTGAAATGTTTTTCCTTGCCCAACAAAAAGAATGCTATTTTTAATCTTGGCATGTTTTAATAATTTTTCAGGAATCGAAATTCTACCTTCGCTATCAAATTGTAAATTTATACTTTCTGACAAAATTGAAGTTGCAAAAAAATCTTTCTTTTCTTCAAAAGGATTTAAAGCATCAATTGCATTTGAAATTTTTTCAATTCTATCTTGTGACCAGGCCTCTATACACTGGTTATTAAATGATGGATAACATACTACGCCATTATAACCTAAATTTGAAAGGTGTGATCTAAAGCTAGCAGGCACTGACACCCTCCCTTTTTTGTCCAGTTTGTTTTCGTAAGTAGATAAAAACATAATTCATAAGTTCCTTTATCCCTTTATTTGGGAATATATGGGATATTATGGGTTTTCAACCTATGCGTCAATATCTAATTTTAAACGTTTTATGGGCAAATTTTATGCTTTTTAGGTTATCCCCGATTTAGCTGATTTTTCTTAAAACTAGAAAATAAAGAACGAACAAGACTCAGAGATAAATCAAAACGTGAACAAAATTATTTCATTTTTCTTGTGTGTTAATAAGAGGATGTAAACGAAAGTGCTAGATAAACTATAAGCCGGGTTCTGTCGTTTAAACCTATCATTTATCTAGGCTTAAGATCGCTCTTAAGCTCAAGCAACTAACCCTGATGACTAGCCAAAGACAGCTTTTAGTTTTTCAACAATGTCATCTCTACTCAGTCTTGCTCCCAGTGGGGTTTTCCATGCGCTAATTGTTACCAATATAGCCGGTGTGCTCTTACCACACCTTTTCACCCTTGCCTTGATGAGGCGGTTTATTTTCTGTGGCACTATCCCTAGGGTTTCCCCTGCCAGGTATTACCTGGCACTGTGTCTTTGTAGAGCCCGGACTTTCCTCTTTAAAGTAATTTAAAGCGATAAGTCGTTTATCTAGCATTTGCAAAATATGCTTAAATATTAAATTTTCAAGCAAATAATAAATAAATTTCTATATCAAAT
>CACIOK010000042.1 GCA_902588255.1 uncultured Pelagibacteraceae bacterium | reverse complement strand
TAATCCAACCAGAACCTATTACACCAGTTCCAATAACAGCTATTTTTTTAATCATTTAATCTGCTAAACCATCTGTTCTAGCTACATTTCTTTCTAGATGGATTGGTAATACTTTGCCATAAATTGCTTTTGAATGTTCAGGGGTATTTACTCTCCAAGGATCTAATACATAAGCAGGGATACACATGTATCTAGATTTTTGACCTTCTACTTTTGTAACTCTATGTAATGTAAATCTACCTTTAAATATTTGTAGATCACCCGGTTCTAATTTTAGTTGTTTAACTCTTGCTCTATCTCCGTTTAAAACTTTTTTAACTTCTTCAAAATTTTCATTTCCTGGTTCTCGGATATTTGGACAATATTCAAATACACCACCCTTCTCTGGTTTTTGAATCATTAAACTCAAAGTAAATTCACAGCTATCAAAATGCCAAGGAAGAATTCCTTCTGGTTCCATTACATTATAAGCATGACAAGCTAACGGATCTGCCCATCTATAAATTGGAGAAACTCCTAAACATGCAGATACAAATTTTAAAAGTTCATCCGTTTCATAAAGATATTTCATTTCAGAATTTTTTGGAAAACAATCTGAATTTAAATATCCGTTGTATCTATTCATAAAAGTTCTTTTCGGATGATCCTTAGGTAATTTTGGATTGTCTTCAGCATATAAATAAGGATTTATACTTTCCTTAGACATATAAACCTCGTCTAATTGTTTTTCTAATTCTGAATTCATTATTTCTAATGATTTTGGTAAAATAAAATTAGGAATAGTTGAGCAGCTAAATTGGTCTAATTCTTCCTTGCATCTTTTAATTAAATTTTTAATTGTTGGAGAATTTAAGTCATAGATTGGATATTTTTTTAAATCTACTATTGACTTAAGTCTTTCGTTCACTTTAGATCTCCATCCTCTCGCATTTTAGCTCTAATTTTTGTTGCTGAAATTTTTTGTATTTCTTCAGGCATAACTATTTCTTCAATTTTATAACCTACTCCTCTTCCGTAACAGATATTGGTAATATTAGGCACTAGAATAACTTTAAATTTTCCCTCAAATTCTGGATTTAATCTTTCTTCTATTTTTTTCTTTACTGTTTCAAAATCAAATGGATTATCATCCACTCCTTGCACATCTCTAATTTGAATACAAACTTGCCCAGTTTTTTTTATAATCTCTTTAAATAAAGCGTAATGACCATCATGGAATGGTTGCCATCTTCCAAGCATTTGTGCAGTTGGTTTTTTGTTATCCCATTTGTAGCTCATAAGAATTTTAGTTTATTATTTATAAAGAAAATTAAAAGACTTTATTTAGGTTTATACTCGCTTCTTTACTGTTACCTAAATTAGTTAAATCATCATTTAAATTGAAAGTTAGATCGTATCCATTAATATTTTTCTTTATTTCAAATTTAGACATTAAATTATCAGAACCATTTAATGAAAACGCATACTCTGTATCTTCATGGGGTAAATATCCTAAAGCTATATACAAGTTATCTGTATATCCAGTACCAATAGCATGGTTTCTTTCATAAATTATAAAGACACTATAATTTTCAGGAAGAATTATATCTATACCAATTTCACCGTTAAGATTATGTAACGCTCCAGTGTGCAATGTATCATTAAACTTAACACTGCCATCCCCTACATAGGTATATTTAAAGTTTGATGAACGATCTAGCTCTGCTATATACTCCAATTTTCCGTGCCTCTTCAAAGTATATTTATCACTTGATAAATCTTCAACCACTGCCATTGTTGCTCTTAAATTTTTTGTTCGAACATGTTGATCCTCAACTTCAATAGCTCCTGTACCTGCTTCTTGATATCCTCTTAATATTGTATGTCCAAAATCAAATTGTCCAGATGGAATAAAGGTTAATTTATCCCTTTTATATTCATCTTTAATTTTAAAGGTGCCGTAAATTTGATTTCCAGTTCTATCTGCAGTTAAGCTTTTGCCATCAAGAACGGTAGTTATATCTGATCTTATTTTTCCTATTCCAAAAATTTTATCTAGGTATTTTGTATCATCTTTAATAGGCGAAGTACTATAATACGTAATGTTATAAGTATTAGAGTCTAAATTGCTTCCAGCGCTACCAACATCAACATCATCGCTACCAAATCTAAAAGCAAAACCTTCTAGGCCATAATCATCTGTAAATTTATCAAGACCAAAGGTTAAAGCGTTTGTATTAACCTCTTTTGTTGATGCAATACTAGTATCTCCTACTCTGCCAAGAGAAATACTACCTTCACTCCAATAAAAATAGTTTTTATTTGAGTCGTTATTATTTTTAGTCGCAGATATTTTTTTAATAGATGAAATCGGTACAGCTTTTAAAGATGATAGTAAACTATTTGAAAAGTTTAGTTTGATATTCTGGTTTGATAAATTTTGTTTATCTTTATTTCTTCTAATCCACTTCAATCTATTTAAAGCTGAGTTAGTTGAAAAATTAATTGTTCTTTTTGCTAATTCTACTTGAGCTTCTGCCATTCCAGTTCTGTCACTATTATCCGTAATTGAAGGACATTTGCCAGTAATGATATTAAAAGGACAAACTAAATTAAATTCAAATATCGAACTAGTTGAGTCATGACCCACATACATTTTTAAACCACTTCTACTAAAACTAATTCCTCTTGGTTGACTCAATCCTTCAGCCCCTGCTATATCCGTTAATTTAATACTACCATCTACAGTAAATTGAGAAGTGTCATATGGTGAATTTAATGAAACTTGAGTAACGCTTAATGTAGCACTATTATGACTTACAATAAAAATCCTATTTCCAATATTATTAAATCGCATTGTGTTTGGATTTGCTACATGCGCGCTGGGTAATTTAATCCCTGCAGATGTAACTAAGGATAAAGTTCTTAGATCAAATGGTGTAGACAAGTTATATTCATGCAATCTGCTTGGATCTCCACCACTATCATGAAATAATAAAAACAATTTTTTTCCATCTTCACTTATTTCAAAACCTTGAAGCCTTGTATTAGTTCCTTTAGTTCCCGCATTACTGCCGTTTTGTAATGCAGGAGTATCGACGGTAGT
>CACIOK010000041.1 GCA_902588255.1 uncultured Pelagibacteraceae bacterium | reverse complement strand
TAATAGATGAAACAGTCTATTATAGTCATGACTCAAGTGTTTATGGTGAAATAATAAAAGAAAATTTTTTAATTCATTATAAAGGTCAAGAAACTTTTAAAAGTACTAGATTAAATGATGCGGGAAATAAGCCAAAAATAACACTAATAAAATTATCAAAAGGGTCGATAGCTGACGTTGACTATTTAAGAAATGGGAAGCTTATTTCAGACAAAACTTTTATCAGATATATATGAAAAAGAAAATTCCATGTATTTTATTAGCTAGAAAGAATTCTAAAGGAATTAAAAATAAAAACAGAATAATTATTTCTGGAAAATCATTAATAGAACATTCGATAGACTATTTAAAAAAATCAAAACTGATTGACGATATTATAGTTTCTACAGATGATAAAAAAATTGCTAAAATTTCAATGAAAAAAAAATGTTTTACAATATTTCCTAGACCAAAAAAACTTTCAACTGACTCTGCGTCTTCTGAGGTAGCTTTAAAACATGCACTAGAAATATATGAAAAAAAAAATGGAAAAACTGAAATTACAACATTTATTCAAACTACTGAATTTTTTAAACCACAAAAAATTTTAGATGATTGTATTAAAACTTTAATTAAAAATAAAAAAATAGATAGTTGTTTTGCGGCTTATAAACAACATAAGAATTTTTGGACTAAAAGGAATAGTTACTTATCAAGAATTTCATCATTTACAGAAAGATATAAACCTAGACAATTAAAAAATCCAATTTATAGAGAAGATACAGGTTTAGGATTAGCCACTAAATCAAAATTTATCAGAATGGGTGAAAGAATTGGTAAAAAAGTTAAATGTGTGCCCTACTCTAATCCCTTGTTCAGTTTAGATATAAATACATATGAAGATTTAAAACTTATTAAAAAAATTTTAAAATAATCTTTTGTTACTTTTGATGGATTTTATGTTTAGAATACCAATAATCAGATAGAGAGTTTTTAATTGTTATTTTTTTTTTTGTAATAAATAATGCTCTATTTAAAATAATAAGATCGAATTTGCCAATTTTCTGAATATTAAAAAGCAGCCAAAAAATATTTTTTATAACTTTTTTTAAATAGGAAAATTTTCTTAGTGTAAACGCTTTATACGATAAGACATCAAAGTTAAGAGACTCTAAAGTCTTAAAAATGCCTTTTATGTTAAAAAAAGTACAACTAGTTGGGTCATACGGACTCTCTTCAACTGGAATGTAAATTAAGGGTTTTGACTCTATATTTTCTATTATAGATGTCTCTAATATTAAAAAACTATTATCATTTAATAACTCATAGCATTTTTTTAATGACGTTATTGGTTCTCTCAAATGATAAAGAACGCCAAAAAATAATATTATATCAAACTTTCCAAAATCTGCCTCGGTCAAATCATAGATATTCATTTCAAACATTTTTACTTTTGATTTAAAATGAGGAATTAAAAATTCAATTGCACCTTTAGACAAATTGTTATCAATGCCAATTATTTCCTTAGCACCTCTTTTTTCTGCGTAAAAACAGAAGATTCCATCTCTACAGCCAATATCTAAAACTTTTTTTCCATTAAAATCAATTTTATCTAATTCTGAGAAAATTTTTCTGTGGCTGTAATGCTCGTTATCATCTTCACGCGTATAAATATTATCCGAAATCTTTATCTTATGATAAAAGTTATATTTTTTTATTTCTTTTTCAATTGATTTAGACATATTTATTTATTTTTTCCATTAAATTCTATTAATTTTTTTTCTTGAATTTTATAAACTTCATCAAAATTTTTCAAATTTTCAACATTATGAGTTATGAATAAAATTGTTTTATTTTTGATATTTTCTATTTCATTTATTATTTTTCTTTCTGCTTCTTTATCTAATGAGTTGGTAGTTTCATCAAATATAACTATTGGTCTTTCACTATAAAGTGCTCTCGCTATTCCAATTTTCTGCCTTTGTCCACCTGAAACGTTTTTTCCAAATTCTCCAAGGTTAAAAAGCTCTTTTTCTGTTTTACTTTTTACAAATTCTGTTAATCCTGCGATTTTTAAAACACTATTAAATTTTGTATCGTCTATATTTTCGTCATCAGACTGCAAGCAAATGTTATGCCTCAATGATGCATTAAACAGAAAAACCCTTTGAGGTATGTAAGCAATATTTTCCATCCAGCCCTTTTTATTTTGATCATCGATTTTTTCTCCATCAATTAATATTGACCCAGATTTTGGAAGTTTTAAACCTGAGATTAAATCAACAAGAGTACTTTTTCCTGAACCGGTTTCCCCAATAATTCCTACCTTAAAATTTTTATTAATTGAGACACTTAAGTTTTGAATTAGATTATGATTTTCAATATAAGAAAAAGTTACATTTTCAAGATTTATTTTATTATTAAGATTAATTTTTCTATTTTTACTCTTTGCGCCTACCAAATTAAGAAGTTTATGAATAGCACAAATAGGTTCTGTAGCATATTTAATTTGAGAATAATTGTATAATATTCTATTTAAAGAAGGTAAAATTCTTAAAAAAAGTATTAATAGAACACTTGAAGATAATAGCATTGAAACATAATCTAAATCAAAAAAAACATAATAAAAAAAAACACTTAAGAAAAAAATCATAAATAGCATTTCTAAAAAAACTCTTGGAACTGAATTCCAAAACAGGATTTTTTTTAAAGGATTTAAAAAACTTTCGTTATTTTTTTTATATTCATTAATTATTTTTTTGAACTTTGAATATATAATAATCTCTCTAATACCTTCCAAAAAATCGAGTAAATTTTTATTTCTAGCATCTCCCCCTGCACCTCTTTCAAGACTCCATTCTACTGCCTTTTTTTTATAAAAAAGGAAAAATAACAGAAAAGTTAAGACTAAAAATAACATCATAAATAACAAATAATCACTTAGAGGGTTTTTAACTAAGATGAAAATTAAAATTGTTGAAAAAATAATTATTTCAACAAATAAATGTCCAAAATGCATTAAAGTTGTTGATACAACGCCTAATCTAGCAGTTATATCATGGAGTAATTTTGATATAGGAACATTTAAATATGAGAAATTTGAAGTGATAGAAAAACTTTCTATTATTTTATTCCCAA
>CACIOK010000040.1 GCA_902588255.1 uncultured Pelagibacteraceae bacterium | reverse complement strand
TTTATGACCTATGGAAAACTGGGGATGCAAAACCAGTTCATATGACAATAGGTTTCACCAATTATTGTCAACATAAATGCCCTTGGTGTTATATAAATTGGCAACAATCTGGAAGAACCAGTTTAAGATCTGGGAATGGAGAATTAAAAAGAAAAGCAATTAATGCAGATGACAGATTAATCGAAGCTGTTGGCGAAGCCGTCGATATGGGTCTTAAAGCAGTAACTATAGTTGGTGACGGCGAACCAACCTTACATAAAAAATTTATTAACTACATTGAAAAACTTAAATCTATGAACTTAGATATTGGATTATTTACAAATATGGCTTTTAAAAAAGATGAAATACTGGAAGCAATAATACAAAATGTTTTTTTTCTTCGTATAAGCTTAGACTCCGCAAATAAAGAATATCATGATATGACCCATGGCAACAATGATTTTGATAATGTAATAGAAAATATAAAAAAAGCTGTTGATCTTAGAAAAGATAAAAAATTTCCAATAATTGGAATTCAATATGTTACAAATCAAGATAATTATAAGGATTTAGCTAATGCTGCAAAGTTATATAAATCACTAGGTGTTGATTACATGACAATAAAACCACAATTAAAAAATGAGCTAAACCCAAATCACAAAGACAATACTCTTAAATTTAAAGATGCTTATAAATATATGAGAGAGGCCGAAAACTTTGAAGACAAAAATTTTAAAGTTTATGCAAAATATTCAATGTTTGTTGAAATTCTTGGTAGGACATATAATAACGGAACATATTACAAGAAATGTGTAGCAACTCCGCTGTCACCATATTTAGATGAAGATGGTAACGTTGAAATGTGTGGAAATCTAAAAGGAAGAGGATTTACAATGGGAAACATTTACAAAAATTCTTTTTATGAAATATGGAATTCAAATCAAAGAAAAAGTTGCTTAGATAAAATAGATTTAAAAAAATGTCCTGTAGGTTGTAAATTAGATCCTCTGAATAAAACGCTTACAGATCTTTTAAAAGAAACAAAACTGGGAGACTCAAATAAAGCAGACGGCGACTATTTAAGATTTCAAACTGAAAAAAAGAAAAAATACAAAGAAGTATTGGAAAGTAAAAAAGAAAAAATACATACAAACTTCATTTAATCTTAATGGCTAGAATTATAAATAATTCAAAAGATTTTGAATTATTTCAAAAAAAAAGGAAAAATAAAACAGTTGCGTTATGTCATGGAGTTTTTGATTTACTACACCTAGGACATATAAAGTATTTTAAAGCCTCAAAAAAAATGGCTGATTTACTAGTTGTTTCTATTACAAATGATCAGTTTGTCAACAAAGGTCCAGGAAGACCAATATTTAATATAAATCAGAGAACTGAAATGTTAAATAATATTAGTGTAATAGATTATATATTAGTTAGTGATTCCTTTACCGCTATTAATGTTATAAGAAAAGTAAAACCAAATTATTATTTCAAAGATCAAGAGTATAAATTAAGGAAAGATATAACAAATAATATAAAAAAAGAAATTAGTGAAGTTAAAAAATATAAAGGAAAAATTATCTTTTCAAAAGAAGAAAAATTTAGTTCCTCCGAGCTTTTAAAATTTTCTAAAAACTTTTCAACTGGAAAATATTTTGAATTTATAAATAAACTCTCACCTATATTTAAAAATAAAAATATTTTAGAAAAGATTGATAATATAAATTTAAATTGTTTAGTAGTTGGAGAAAGTATAATTGATAAATATATTTTTACTGAGGGACTTGGAAAATCTGGAAAAGAGTCGATTTTGACTATGAAAAAAATTTATGAAAAAACCTATAATGGTGGATCATTATCAATTGCTCAAAATATCTCAGAGTTTTCAAAAAAAGTAAGTTTATTAACGGATGTTACAAAATCAAATTCTTATAAAAACTTAATTAAAAAATTATCAAAAAAAGTAAATATTGTATCAGTGTCAAAAAAAAATTCTCCTTTGATAGTCAAAACTAAATTTCTAGATTATTTTAGTAGAAATAAACTTTTTGGTATTTATGAAATAAATGACAGAATATTGGATAAAAATGAAGAGCAAATTTTTTTAAAAAGATTAAAAAATCAAATTAAAAAAACTGACTTTATAATCGTTTGTGATTACGATCATGGATTTATTACAGAAAAAATTGCTAAATATATTATTAAACAAAAAAAACCTGTAATTGTTACTTGTCAACTTAATTCAGCCAATATGAGTTTTCATAATTTATTAAAACTAAATGGAGCTGACCTTCTAGTAATTAATTCTAATGAAATTAATAACTTTTACAAAAGAAAAAGCACAGAGGAAAATACAAAAATTTTAGGTAAAAAATTTTTGAAAGAATACAATTATAAAAATTTAATTATAACAATGGGGGACAAGGGTTCTTATTATTTTCAAAAAAATAAAGTAAGCTATTGTCCTGCATTTACTGACAACGTGCCAGGTGATAAAATTGGATCTGGGGATACATTTTTAATCTTATCTTCAATTGGATTTATTTTAAAATTAGATCCGGAAATAATATTATCAATTGCTTCAATAGCTGCCATAGAAAATCTAAAGGGCTTTGCAAACGAGAATCTTTTACAAAAGAAAAATTTATTAAAATCAATCAATCATTTCTTTTTATAATGACAAAAAACTTTTTTATTAAAAACTCAGAAACATTAAAAAATTTAATTTTAAGTCTTGATTATAAAAAAATTGATGATTTATATGTTAAAATTAAAAAATTAAAAAAATCAAAAAACAAAATCTTTGTATTTGGAAACGGTGCAGGTGCTTCAATAGCAAGCCATTTTTCGAATGATCTATGTAATACTTCTAATATAAAAGCTTTTTCTTTTGATAACTCAGCCCATTTAACATGTTTTGCTAATGATTATGGATATGAAAATTGGATTAAAAAAACACTTGAGATATATGCTCAAAAAAAAGATTTTGTAATATTAATAAGTGCGTCAGGAAACTCGCAAAATATGGTTAATGCAGCAAAATATTTAAATAGAAAAAAAATTGGTTTTTACTCATTAACAGGTTTTAAAGAAAAAAATAAATTAAATAAACTTAGCAGAAACCATTATTGGATAAATTCTAATTCTTATAATTTAGTAGAAATTTTACAATTATATATTTTACTAATGATTGTAGATAAACTTAAAAAAATTAATTGAGTCAAAGTGTTCGAAAATTTTAAAAATATAAGAG
>CACIOK010000039.1 GCA_902588255.1 uncultured Pelagibacteraceae bacterium | reverse complement strand
CTAAGAGTTTTTGGAAAAATTAAAAATGGGGTTGGAAGAAATTGTTCCAGCAATATCTTTAATAGCTATTTTAATATTAGTTCTCCCAGCATTTCTTAGATCTAATTCAAAATTAAAACGGTTTTTAACAAATCTATCTATTTGGACTATAATTGTTTTAGTAGTTATGATAGTTTCATATCTTATCTTTAAATGAAAAAAATTAATTTAGCTATTACTGGATGTATGGGAAGAATGGGTCAACAGATTACTACATCTGCTAGATCTGATAAAAATTTTAAGATAGTGGCTCTTACAGAAAATAGAATTATTAATAAAAAAATTGCTGGAATTAAACCTAGCTTAAATACAGAAAAATCATTTAAAAAAGCTAATTTAATAATAGATTTCACAGTTCCTAAATGTACATTTGAAATTTTAAAGATTGCATCAAAATTAAAAAAAAGAGTAGTTATTGGAACAACTGGGTTTTCAAAAAAAGAAGAAAATTTGATTAAAAGGTACTCTAGAAAAATACCTATACTTAGAGCTGGAAATATGAGTTTAGGTATAAACTTATTAATGTATTTAACTGAAATTACATCAAAATCTCTTGGAAAGAATTTTTTAAGTAAAGTATTCGAAATACATCATAAACATAAAAAAGATCACCCATCTGGAACTGCTTTGATGCTTGGAAAAGGTATAGCGGTTGGAAAAAATAAGAATTTTTATAGATTGATGGGAAAAAAATATTTAAACAAAAAAACTTTTCCTTATGGAAAAAAAATTAATTTTAATTCACTAAGAAAAGGTGAGATCGTTGGTGAACATGAAGTAACTTTCTCAAGTGGTAAAGAAATAATAACATTAAATCATGAAGCATTTGATAGGTCACTTTACTCAGAGGGAGCATTCACTGCAGCTAAATGGTTAATGAATAAAAAACCTGGCCTTTATTCAATGAGAGATGTTTTGAATTTCAAATAATGAATGAAATTCAAAGATCTAAAATAATATTAAAGATTCTAAATAAAATTTATCCCAAAACACCAATACCTTTAAAACATAGAAATAAATTTACTTTATTAGTTTCAGTTTTGTTATCTGCACAAACTACAGATGTTAATGTAAATAATGTAACCAAAAAAATATATCCAAAATATAATAAACCAGAACATTTTATAAAATTAGGAAGAAAAAGAATTGAAAATTTAATTAAAAGTATTGGTATTTTTAGAGTGAAAGCAAAAAGTGTTTATTTGCTCTCAAAACAGCTGGTGGAGAAGCATGGAGGAAAGGTTCCAGAAACCTTTGAAGAACTTGAGGAGCTTCCAGGTGTAGGTCATAAAACTGCAAGTGTAGTTATGTCTCAGGGATTTGGTCATCCAGCTTTTCCAGTTGATACTCACATTCATCGGCTGGCACAAAGATGGGGTTTAACTAATGGTAAAAATGTCCTTCAAACTGAAAACGATTTGAAGAGGTTATTTCACAAAAAATTTTGGAATAAACTTCACCTTCAAATCATTTTTTATGGTAGAGAACATTGTAGGGCAAGAGAGTGCTATGGTTTAACTTGTAAAATTTGTACTACTTGTTATCCTAATAGAAAATCACCAATAAAAACAAGGAAAGCTTAATTATGAAAATTTTAGGAATAGGAAATGCAATTGTAGATGTTATCTGCAAAGTTGATGATAATTTTATTACTCAAAACAGTTTAACTAAAGGGACAATGAAATTAATTTTTGATGAAAGCGAATTTAAAAAATTATTAACCAACCTTAAAATAGAAAAAACTGTTTCTGGAGGATCTGTTGCAAATTCGATAGTAGGTATATCTCAACTGGGTAATAAAGTTGGATTTATTGGTAAAGTTTCTGATGATGAACTAGGAAGTAAATATGAAGAAGGATTAAAAAATGAAAATGTAGAATATTTTTACTCTAAGAAGAAGGAAGAATTACCAACTGGAACATGTTTAATATTGGTTACACCAGATTCTGAAAGAACAATGTGTACATTCCTAGGTACCGCAGGAAGAATTAACGAAAATGATGTTAATATTGATGCTATAAAAAGAAGCGAGATAATATTACTAGAGGGTTATCTTTGGGACGAAGGGGAACCAAAAAAAGCATTTGATAAAGCTATAAATAGTGCAAACAAAGTTGCAATGTCTTTATCTGATCAATTTTGTGTTGATAGACATAAGCCTCATTTTTTAGATCTTGTAAAAAATAAACTCGATATCACTTTTGCTAATGAACAAGAAATAATTTCATTGATAGATGCAAAAACATTTGACGAAGTGATTG
This sequence comes from uncultured Pelagibacteraceae bacterium, assembly GCA_902588255.1. Lineage (GTDB taxonomy): Bacteria > Pseudomonadota > Alphaproteobacteria > Pelagibacterales > Pelagibacteraceae > Pelagibacter. The sequence continues at coordinate 1,088 of CACIOK010000039.1, read as the reverse complement.
ACTTTTCAAAAAAACTCAAGAAACTTTTAGTAATAACAAGAGGAGAAAAAGGAGCTATTGCAATAAATGGTGACGAGGTTGCTGAATGTGGTGTTAAAAAAGATCTTAAAATAGTTGACCTGACAGGAGCAGGTGACTTATTTGCTGCAGGCTTCCTACATGGTTACGTGAACAATCTCCCACTAGGCCAAAGTCTAGAAAAGGGTACTGAAATGTCATCAAAAGTCATACAGCAAATTGGTGCCAGATTAAAAATAAATGAGTGATAAATTTATACATAAACTATTCGCTACACCCGTTTTTCAATTTAAAGTTAAAGATCACGGAAAGTTAAACGTTGAATTATCTAAATATATTTATGATTTGTATGAAAACGATAAAGATGGAACGCAAAGATCTAATGTTGGTGGGTGGCACTCCAAAAACTTTAAAGTTGAGAAAGGTAATGTTCCACACAATTTTATCAATGCAGTTCATGGATATGTTAAAGAAGCTATGGTTGATGGATTTGGCTGGAAATTTAATCCTGAAAAAGTAGGAGTTACTGAAATATGGGGAATAATTAATAAGAAAAATAGTTTTAACCAAATTCATAATCATCCAAATACTTATTTGAGTGCAGCTTACTATGTTAAAGCTCCAGATAATTGTGGTAGCATTCAGTTTCATGAACCAAATGAAGTTAAAAAATTTCGCCATCCTGTTATTGAAAAAAAAAATGAATTAAACTCATCAGGTTTTAGTATTAAAGCTGAAGAAGGAAATTTATTAATTTTTCCATCTTATTTATACCATTCAGTTGGTAAAAATTTATCTTCGGAAGACAGAATTATTGTGAGTTTTAATGTTGATATAATAACTTACAAAGACGCTAAATATTAAAATTTTATCTTTTTTTTCTTTTAAAACTACCTTTACCTTTTTTTGGTTTTACAATTCTTGGTCTAAATTTTTGTGTTCTAAGCTCTTTTGCAAATAGGTTTTTTTTCTTCATTTAATAGAATAACCATCTTTATAACTTACTATAAAATTTTCATCTTGAAACTGATCTTTAATTTTTTTTCTCAATCTATATATATGAGTTTCAA
>CACIOK010000038.1 GCA_902588255.1 uncultured Pelagibacteraceae bacterium | reverse complement strand
TCCATTTACTTTAACATGGCCATGATTAATTAATTGCCTTGCACCAAATATTGTAGTCGAAAATTTTGATCTATATATTACAGCATCTAGTCTTCTCTCAAGTAAACCAATCAAATTTTCTGCAGTATCTCCTTTTTTCATAATTGCTTTTTTATAAACATTTCTAAATTGTGTCTCATTCATATTTCCATAATATGATTTTAATTTTTGTTTAGCTTGTAATTGAGTACCATAGTCTGATGGTTTAGATGATTTTGTTTGCCCGTGTTGTCCTGGGGGATATGCTCTTGTATTAAATGGACTCTTTGGTCTTCCCCAAAGGTTTACTTTTAATCTTCTATCTACCTTGTGTTTAGAATTTAATCTTTTTGTCATTTAATAAATCGCTTTTATAAACTTACTCATAACTTTGTCAATCAGCCTTTTTTTGCAAGATTAGCAAATACACTTGATAAAATGCGAGTTTCTTTTTCTGATAACTCCATTTTATAAAAAATATTTCTAAGATTTTCTAACATTATGGGTTTTTTTCACTTGGTTTAAAAAAATTTTTACTCTCAAGCTGAGAAATGCATAAATTTATCATTGATTGAATATCTTTTTTGGATGCAGATTTAACCTTTTGTGACTTCTTAAAGCTTAATCTTTTTAATCTAATTAAACTTGAAACTACTTGTGCCACAATAATCACACTGTGAGATAAATTGAGTGATTTAAAATTAGGATTAGTAGGTATTTGCATAGTGCAGTTGGCGTAAACTATTTCGCTGTTTGATAGTCCTGACGCCTCTGAACCAAACAGAAAGCCAATTTTTTTACTAAAATCTATCTTCGACAATTCATTTAAACTTATATGTTTAATATTTTTATTTCTGAACCTAGACGATGTAGCGATAAGGTAATCAATATTTTTTAAAGAAGACTCTAAGTTTTCATAAACTTTGCAATTTTTTATAATTTCCTTGGCACCTACTGATGTAGCAATAATTTTATCGTTAGGAAATGTAGGTTTTGGATTGATTACTACTAATTTATTAAAATCAAAATTTTTAATAGCTCTAGCACATGCTCCAATATTTTCAGATAACTGAGGTTTGTGAAGAATAAATGTAATTGAAGACATTAATTACTTGCAGGAGCATTATCCTTAAATAATTTATAATCCAAGCTATCAATTAATGCTTTAAATGAAGCATCAATAATGTTTGTTGAAACTCCTATGGTGAACCAATTTTTTCCTTTCGAATCTGTACTTTCTATAGATACTCTTGTTATAGCTTCTGTTCCTGTATTTAAAATTCTAACTTTATAGTCTACCAATTTAAGATCTTTTAAATACTTAGAATATTTTGCTAATCGATCAACGTTATTTCTTATAGCATTATCCAATGCATTAACAGGTCCATTCCCCTCACCTTCACAAACAATTTTTTCCCCATCAACTTCTAGATGAGCTTTTGCAGATGAAATTATTTTTCCTGAGGAATTTTTTTTAACAGATACATCATATTCTTTTATTAAAATATATCTTGGTATTTCGCTCATTATTCTTCTAGCTAATAATTCAAATGATGCATCTGCTCCATCATAGCTATAACCTATAAACTCTCTATCTTTTACTTCGCTCAAAAGTTTTTTAACTTTTGGATCATTTTCTTTAATATCAATTCCTATTGTCTTAAGCCTTGATAAAATATTTGATTTTCCAGCCTGATCTGAAACAACAATGTTTCTTACATTGCCAACTTCTTCAGGACTAATATGCTCATAAGTTTTTGGGTCTTTTTGAACTGCAGAAACATGTAAGCCTCCCTTATGAGAAAAAGCAGCAGCTCCTACATAAGGCAAATGTTTATTTGGTTTTCTGTTCAATATTTCATCTAAAAGTCTTGAACATTGAGTTAAATTCTTAATATTATTTTCTTTAATATTAATTTCAAATTTATCCGAAAAATCTTTTTTTAAATAAAATGTTGGTATTAAAGACATAAGATTTGCATTGCCACATCTTTCGCCTAATCCATTAATTGTTCCTTGAACCTGTCGAACACCGGCCAGTACAGCTGCTAAACTATTAGATACAGCATTGCCAGTATCGTTATGAGCATGAATTCCTAAATTTTTTCCAGGAATAACCTTAACAACTTCATTAACTATTTTAGTTACTTCATGAGGAAGTGTTCCGCCATTAGTATCGCATAAAACTATCCATCTTGCTCCATTATCATAAGCAGCTTTTAGACAAGACATGGTATATTTTGGGTTTGCTTTAAAGCCATCAAAGAAATGTTCAGCATCAAACATAAATTCTTTTTTTTCTTTAACAAAAAGCTTTGTACTTTCGCTAATATTTTCTAAATTTTCTTCATTCGAAATACCAAGCGCAACATCAACATGAAAATCCCATGATTTTCCAACAATGCATATTGCTTTAGTATTACTATTCAATAAGGATGATAAACCTGGATCATTATCGGCACTTCTACCAGTTTTTTTTGTCATACCAAAAGCAGTTAATACTGAATTTTTACAATTAATATTTTTTTGAAAAAATTCTGTATCTGTTGGATTTGCTCCTGGCCATCCACCTTCAATATAATCAACTCCTAGGTCATCTAATGATTTGGCTATCTTTAATTTATCATCAATAGAAAAATCAACACCTTGTGTTTGCGCTCCATCTCTAAGCGTTGTATCGAATATATATAATTTTTCTTTACTCATTTTAATTTCCACGTGGTTTTACCATCTTTATCTTCTATTAAAACACCTTTGTTCAGTAATTCATCTCTAATTTTATCAGAGAGTTTATAATCTTTATCTTTTCTAGCTTTATCACGCTCTTTTATTTTAGATAATATTTCTTCTTCCGATATCTCAGATTTCTCTTTTTTAAATTTTAACCACTGATCTTTTGTTTCAGATAATAAACCAATAAAATTACAAGCTGTTGTAAAAATTTCCTTATCTTTAATATTTCCCTGATAAGCTTTGTCATATAAAGTGTGAATATTAGCTATAAACTTTGGAGTATTTAAATCATCATAAAGTGGAGCCAAGAATTCATCTGGAATTAAAACTTTATTTTTTACTTCTGTATAGCAATCATACCATTTGTTTAAAGTCTTCTGGCACTCTGCAATAAGTTTATCATTCCAATCTAATGGTTGTTTGTAATGAGTACTTATTAAAGCTAACCTTAAAACTTGGCCGTTAATATTTTTTTTAAAATCTTTAATTTTTAAAATGTTACCTTGGGATTTTGCCATTTTTTCGTTTGAAATTGTAATAAATCCATTGTGTATCCAATAGTTTGCAAATACATCGGTGTTGTTAGCGCACCTTGACTGGGCAATTTCATTTTCGTGATGTGGAAATATTAAGTCTCTACCTCCCCCATGAATGTCAAATTTTGAACCAAGATATTTTTTTGACATTG
>CACIOK010000037.1 GCA_902588255.1 uncultured Pelagibacteraceae bacterium | reverse complement strand
TGGATTTTAGTTAAAACATCTTTTTTAAAACCCTTAATAGTTTCTCTTGCTATTATTTTTCCGCCAATGGCAGCCTGGACTGGAATCATAAAATTGTGTCTCGGTATTAAATCCTTTAATTTTTCGCAAACTTCCCTACCAATAGATTGAGCAAAATCTTTATGTACCATCATAGAAAGAGCGTCAACCGCTTCAGAATTAACAAGTATACTTAATTTTACTAAATCTCCCTCTCTATGCTCTATAATTTCATAATCAAAACTCGCATATCCACTAGTCATTGATTTTAGTCGATCATTAAAGTCAAAAACAACTTCATTTAATGGTATTTCATAATGTAATACAGCTCTATTTCCAGAATAACTTAAATCAGTTTGTTTTCCTCTTTTGTCTTGGCAAATTTTAATAATAGAACCAAGATATTGATCAGGAGTAATAATTGTTGCTTTTATCCAAGGTTCCTCAATATATTTAATATGTGTTGGGTCAGGTAAATTTGTTGGATTTTGTAAATCAATAACTTCCCCTTTATTAAGATGGACTTTATATATAACGCCGGGAGTAGTTGTTAATAAATTTATATCAAACTCTCTCTCCAATCTTTCAGTTATAATTTCTAAATGTAACAATCCTAAAAAACCACATCTAAATCCTAATCCAAGTGCCGAAGAAGATTCAGGTTCATAAGAAAAACTAGCATCATTTAATTGAAGTTTTGCTAAGCCATCTTTTAGTTTTTGATACTCAGAACTGTCTACTGGGAACAATCCACAAAAAACAACAGGTTTGCTAGGTTTAAAACCTGGTAAAGAATCCTTCAAAGGATTATTTGCATCTGAAATTGTATCTCCAACTTTTGTTTCAGATAAATTCTTTATGCCAGTTATAATAAACCCAATTTCTCCAGAGCTTAATTCATTAACGTCCTTTGGTTTTGGTGTAAAAACTCCAACTTTTTCAATGATGTATTCTCGATTTGTTGACATCATTTTTATTTTCATATTTTTATAAATTTTTCCATCTATTACTCTCACTAAAATAACTACTCCAAGATATGAGTCATACCAGCTATCTACTAATAAACATTTTAAAATTTCATCTTTCAAACCTTTAGGTGGCGGCAATACTTTAATAATTTGTTCTAATATTTCACTAATTCCTTCTCCAGTTTTTCCAGAGCATGAAATTGCATTTTTTGTATCAATTCCAATTACATCTTCTATTTGTTTTTTTGTTCTTTCTTCATCAGATGCAGGTAAATCTATTTTATTTAATACTGGAACAATTTCATGATTAGTATCTAAAGCTTGGTAAACATTCGCGAGTGTTTGTGCCTCTACTCCTTGTGTACTATCAACAATTAAAATTGAACCTTCGCAAGCATATAAGGATCTACTAACTTCATAACTGAAATCTACATGTCCTGGCGTATCGATAATATTTAAAATATAATCTTTTCCATCTTTAGATTTATAATTAAGTTTAACTGTTTGTGCTTTTATTGTAATTCCTCTCTCTCGCTCTATATCCATTGAGTCTAATACTTGAGCTTTCATTTCTCTATCAGTAAGTCCTCCACATTTATGAATTATTCTATCAGCTATAGTTGATTTTCCATGATCGATATGTGCAATAATTGCAAAATTTCTAATATGATCAATTTTACTCATTAAGATCTTAATTTTGCGCTAGCTTGTTTTTCAACAGTTAAGATAATTTTTTGCGAAATTTCATTTAAATCTTTTTCATTTAAAGTTTTTATGTCAGACTGAATAGTAACTTTTAAAGCTATCGATTTTTTACCTGATGGTATATTTTCACCCTCATATACATCAAAAATTTTAATTTTTTTAATTAAAGATCGATCTATATTTTGAATTACATCAATTAAATCTTGGGCTTTAGCACTTTTATTAACGAGAAACGCAAAATCTCTATCTGATTTTTGGTAATCAGAAAAAATTAAACTTTTTTTAACTTTTTTATTTTTACTTTTATAATTAACCACATTTTCTAAAAAAATTTCAAATCCATATGTATTTTTAATGATTTTTGGATGAAGTTCTCCAAAATAGCCTAGGATATAATTGCCTTCTTTAGAAAATATTGAACCAGATATTCCAGGATGGTAATATGAGGGTGTTTTGTCTATAATTTTAATTTCGTCTTTCTCAATACCGAGTTCTAATAAAGTTTGGATTACATCTTTTTTAATGTGGAAGACATCTATTAAGTCAGTTCTTTTTAAAGAATTTTCATCTTCCAAGTGTTGTTTTTTAATACCACAAATAATTGTAATTTGTTGTCCAGGTTTTTTACCTGTAAAAGCAGGACCAATTTCAAATAAAGATTGATCGCCAAATCCTCTATTTAAATTTTTTTCCATATAATAAATTAAATTTGGATACAAAGAATTTCTTAGAACATTTAATTCAGAACTTATTGGATTTATAATTTTGATACTTTCAGTATTTTCTTTGAACTTATTATTTACATTCTCATCAGTAAATGACCAAGTTATTGTTTCAAAATAGCCTTTCGATGCAACGGATCTTTGTGCTAAATGAAAGTTTTTTTGATAAAAATTTAGTGTAGGTTTTGTTCTTTTTTTATCTGGCTCGATAGACTTAATATTATCAAATCCTATAATTCTTATTATTTCTTCTACTAAATCAATTTCGCCAAAAATATCTGGTCTCCATGATGGGATTTTAACATTTAAATTTTTTCCTTTTTTTTTCAAACCAAACCCTAAATTTGTTAAAATTTTAATAACGTCGCTAATTTTAATTTTAATTCCAATTGTTTTAGATACGAGACTGGGATCAAATTTAATTTCTAAACTCTTATGTTTTTTTGTTTGTTGAATATCAAAATTTGAAACTTCGCCTCCACAAATACTAACAACTAGATCTGCCGCAACCTCTAATCCTATTTTAATTGAGTGAGGATCAATGCCTCTTTCAAATCTAAATTTTGCATCACTATTTAAATCTAATTTTTTTGCAGTTTTTCTTGTAATTTCTGGATCAAAGTACGCTGACTCTAGTAAAATATTTTTCGTATCTAATTCAGTTCCAGTCCTTGTGCCGCCTATTATTCCACCTAATCCTAAAGCTCCTTCATCATCTGATATAACGCACATATTTTCATTCAATGTATATTTCTTATTATCTAAAGCGTTTAATGACTCACCTTTTTTTGAATTTCTAATAACTATTTTATTTTTTATTTTATCTAAGTCATATGCGTGGAGAGGTCTATTTAAATCAAACATTACATAATTTGTAATATCAACTACTGCTGATATTGGCCTTAAGCCTAAAGCTAAAATTCTATTTTTTAACCATCCAGGACTCTCTGTATTAGTTATATTTTTTATTAGACAGCTTCCAAAAATTGAACAGGCTTGATTTTTATTTTTTTCAATTATTATCTTTATATTATGTTTGATTTTTCTTAAAATTTTATTTTTTTTTATTTCCTTTAAATTACCAAAGTTGCT
>CACIOK010000036.1 GCA_902588255.1 uncultured Pelagibacteraceae bacterium | reverse complement strand
CGAAAAATTGTTTATTATTAAGTGTGCTTAATAAAAAAAAAATAAATAAATAAATATAAACCTTATTTTTTTTATCTATTTTTTGATGCATCTTTTAAAATCCATTTAATTAAATTAGCAAAATTTATTCCTTTAAAATTTGCAATCTCGGGAACTAATGAAAGTTTGGTCATTCCTGGTTGAGTATTTAATTCTAATAAGTAAAACTTATTTTTGTAGAATTTAAAATCTGATCTCGTTACTCCCCTACATCCAATTAGTCTATGAGCCTTAAGTGCTATGTTCATCACTTCATTCATTTTTCCTTTTTTTAGATCTACAGGAATTATATGCTTTGTTTTTGCTTTCACGCTATATTTTGCTTTATAGTCATAGAATTTTCTTTTTGGTTTTAATTCAATAGCACCTAGTTTAATATTTCCCATTATTGCTACCTGAATTTCTCTCCCAGGAATAAATTCTTCAATCAAAATTTCATTATAATTTGATAATTTTTTAAGATTCTTTTTTAAATTTTTTTTTGTACAAATATAAACGTTTACACTTGAACCTTCATTAATTGGTTTAATTACAGCAGGAAATTTTAACTTTTTTTGAATTAATGAAATTATATTTTTATTTTTTTTATTAAAATTATACTTAATGTATTTTGGTGTTAAAATTTTATTGTTTAAAAAAATTTTTTTAGATATTTCCTTATCCATAGCTGTTGCGGATGCAAGTACACCAGAATGAGTATAATTAATTTTTTGTGACTCTATGATGGTTTGGATGTAGCCATCTTCACCAAATTGACCGTGTAAAGCATTAAATATCACATCAGGTTTAAATGATTTTATTTTTTTTAAGAAATTATTATCTGGTTCTACAATAACTGATTTATAATTCTTATTTTTTTTAAGTTCTTTATGAACACTTCTGGCTGTATCAAGACTGATAGCTCTTTCTTTGGAGATTCCACCACCTAGTATAATAACTTTTTTTTTCATTTTATTAGCTCTATTTCTGTTTCTATATCAATTCCAGTTTTAGATTTTACACTTTGTTTTACAAAATCTATTAAATTTTTCATATCTTTGAAGGTTGCATTATTCCTATTTACAAAAAAATTACAGTGTTTTTTTGAAATCTCAGCATCACCAAATTTAGTGTCTAATGGAACCGATTTTTTAATTAACTCCCAAACTTTCTCCTTGGTTTGATTTATAGGATTTTTAAATGTACTTCCCCCAGTTTTAATTTTGGTTGGTTGTGATTGATCTTTTTTAGTCTTAAGAGAATTTATAGTTTTTAGTATTGCGTTTTTTTCTCCAACTTTTCCTTTGAAAGAAGCACTTAAAAAAATAATATTTTTATCCAAATCGTTCCCTCTATACTTAAAATTAATTTTAGATGATGGAATTGTTAAAATTTTACCACTTTTATCAACAGCTTGTATTGATAATAAAATATTTTTAAATTCTCTTTCAAAACATCCTGAATTCATTTTTAATCCTCCTCCAATTGTTCCTGGTATACATGACAAAAATTCAAATCCTTCAATATTATTTTCACAAGCAAATTCAGATAATTTTTTGTCACTAGTTGCACTCCCTGCTACCAATGTTGTCTCGGATAATAAAGATATGTTAGAGAAATTTTTACCTAATTTGATTATAACTCCTTCAAATAAGCCATCATTAATAAGAATATTCGATCCTGCTCCTAATAAAAATATCTTCTCTTTTGATCCAAATCTTTTTAAAAATAAAATTAGTTCATTTAAACTTTCGGGCTTGAAATACGCCTTTGTTATACCTCCAATATTAAACCAATTTGTTTTTTTTAAATTATAATCGAAAAAAATTTTACCTTTTATATCTTTTGAAAAACTTTTTAATTCACTATTGTCACTCATAATAATTTTGGCAACTCTTTCATCCAGTTGGAAATTGAACCAGCCCCCATTCCAATAACAACTTTATTTCCATAAATATATTGTTTAACAAACTTACTTAATTGATATTGATCTTTTACTAAATAAACTTTAACCCTTGATTTTTTAGCAATTTCTTTTGCAAAATTTAAATAATTAAATCCTAATTTTATTTTTTCACCCGCTTTATAAATTGGACATAAAATGACTCCTTCGGCTGTATTAAAACATAAACTAAATTCATTTCTTAAATCTTTTAATCTCGAAATTCTGTGAGGTTGAAATACACAATATATTTCTTCGTCTTTGTAAACCTTTTTAACACCTCTAATTAGCTCTTTTATTTCTGTTGGATGATGAGCATAATCATCAAAGAAATTAACTCCTCTATACGAAAATATTTTATTAAATCTCCTTTGTACACCTTCAAATTGACTAAGAGAGTGTTTTATAATTTTTTTAGATATTCCTATTGTAAATCCAACGGCAGCAGCAGCTGTAGCATTTCTAATATTGTGTAGGCCAAGTAAAGGAATATTTAAATTTTTTAATATTATTTTTTGCTTTGCTGGTAATGATATTTCTATATCGAATTTAGAAAATTCCTTGTGTAGTTGAATATTTTTTATCCTAAAATTAGAGTTTTTATTAATTCCATAAGTGTAAAAGTTTTTAGATTTAATTTTTCTAATTAACTCATTGTTAACTTTATCATCAATACAAATAAAAGATTTACCAAAAGATGGAACTTTATTAATAAATTCTAAAAAATGATTTTTTAGTTTATCCATTGATTTATAATAATCCATGTGTTCTCTATCTACGTTTGTAACAATAGAATAAGTAGGCGGAACTTTTATAAAACTCCCATCAGATTCATCAGACTCTAATACACACCATTTGCTTTTTCCTAGTTTTGCTGAGCCCTGTAAAGAGTTGATAACACCACCATTAATTATGGTGGGATCTAATTTTGCTTTAGAAAATATTCCAGAAATAAGAGATGTAGTAGTTGTTTTGCCATGAGAACCAGCTACAACAATATTCTGAGTTAGTGAAGCAATGTGAGCTAACATATCGCCTCTCTTATAAATCGGTAGATTATTATTTTTAGCTTGCTGAACTTCGGGATTATTTTTTTTTATTGCAGATGAAATGACTAAAATTGTAGCCTTAGTGATATTTTTTTTTCTATGACCAATTAAAATTTTTATTTTATTTTTTTTTAATCTTTCTATATTTTTATTATTAGATATATCGCTTCCCTGAATTTTAAACCCCATACCTTGCATAATAAGCGCGAGACCACTCATGCCTATGCCACCAATGCCTACAAAATGTACATTTTCATTTTTTGCTAATTCAATTTTCATTTATTATCTGTATAATTTTTTCGTTTATCCTATTCCAGTTATTTTGGTAACTAAAATTTTTCATATTTTTTTGTTTTTCTAAATAATCACCTTTATTTTCAATAATTTTTGTTAATTTATTCAAAAGTATATCTCCTGTTATATTTTTTTGATCAAGCAACCAACAACAACTTTTATTTTTATAAAAAAGTGCATTTTCATATTGGTGATTATCTTTTGCAAACGGGTAAGGTATGGCTAAATAAGGAACGTTTAAAAAAGTTAATTCTGAAAGAGTTGAAGCTCCCGCTCGAGTAATACATAAATTAGAATCTGACATAAATTCTGAAACACTCTCACTGTAATCAAATAATTTATAAACAATATTTTTTGAATAATAAAAATTTTCTAAATTTTTAAAATTTTCTTTATTACTTTGTTGATATACCTTTAATTTATACTTTTTTGACAAATTTAATATGGCTTCATT
>CACIOK010000035.1 GCA_902588255.1 uncultured Pelagibacteraceae bacterium | reverse complement strand
AATCATTTGCAAGATTAATGGGCAGAGGTGTCCATAGAGGATTTATTACGTATGAAGAATTAAATAAATCATTAGGCAAAAGAAATCTATCCGGAAAAAATCTTGAACAAGCGTTCCTGTATATTCTTGATGAAAAAATAAGTTTAGTAGAAAAAAAATCTGATTTTAAAGTTTTAAGAAAAAAAGAAGGTTCTTCAAAAGAAGAAGGTAAGTCAATTGAAAAAAGTGATGACCCTATAAGAATGTACCTTAGAGAGATGGGTGGAGTAGAGTTGCTTTCCAGAGAAGGAGAAATTGCGATAGCAAAAAGAATAGAGGCAGGAAAAGATGTTATGTTAAATGCATTGTCACAAAGCCCAATTACTGCTCAACAGTTTTATGAGTGGGATACAAAACTTCAAAATGACGAAATTTTAGTTAGGGAAATAATTGATATTGATACTAATTATATGGAAGATGAAACAAATAATGCATCTCCAAAACAAAAACGTTCAGATGAAGATGATAAGAAAAATAAATTGGATGAAAATAATAATGAAAGTGGAGAAGAGTCGGAAGATGAATTTAATCCAACTCTTGCTGCAATGGAGACAGAAATTAAACCTAAAGTTTTAAAAACCGTAAATCATCTAACTAAAGATTATGGAAAACTTATCAAATATCAAAAAGAAAAACTTGATTGTGTTTTAAATTCAATTAATTTTTCCACTTCAAAAGAAAAAAATTATCAAAAAATTGTAAGTGATATACTTGAAAATATAAAATCGCTTCAATTATCACCTTCTATATTGGAGGAGTTGGTACAAAAGCATTACATTGAAAACAAAAAAATTATCTCATTAGAAGGAAATTTGTTAAGGCTGGCGTTAGAAGGAAAAATTCAGAGAAACGAGTTTATAAAATTTTATGTAGGAAATGAAATAAATCCTAATCTAAAATCTTTTCTTGATACAAACCAGACGTGGAAAAATTTTTTTCAAAAGAACAAAGGTGAATTTAAAAATATTAGAGATAGATTAATAGAAATAAGCCGCAAGCTTGGTATTTCCGTAACAGATTTTAAAAAACTTGTAAGCAGAGTACAAAAGGGAGAAAAAGAATCTAGAATTGCAAAAAAGGAAATGGTTGAGGCTAATTTAAGATTAGTAATTTCTATCGCAAAAAAATATACTAATAGAGGTTTACAATTTTTAGATCTTATTCAAGAAGGCAACATAGGTTTAATGAAAGCTGTAGATAAGTTTGAGTATAGAAGAGGTTACAAGTTTTCAACTTATGCAACTTGGTGGATTAGACAGGCAATAACAAGATCTATTGCTGATCAAGCAAGAACGATTAGAATTCCTGTTCATATGATAGAAACAATAAATAAAATAGTAAGAACTCAAAGGTTAATTTTAAGTGAATTTGGACGAGAGGCTACACCAGAAGAATTAGCTAAAAAATTAAGAATGCCTTTAGAAAAAGTTAGAAAAGTTTTAAAAATTTCTAAAGAGCCTGTTTCTTTAGAAAAACCCGTCGGTGATGAAGAGGATAGTAGCTTAGGAGATTTTATAGAAGATACAAAGGCTTTGGCACCATTAGAGCAAGCAATCAAAGCAAATCTTAGCGAGGCAACAACAAAAATATTATCTACTTTAACCCCAAGAGAAGAAAGAGTTCTGAGGATGAGATTTGGCGTTGGGATGAATACAGATCATACATTAGAAGAAGTTGGTTTACAGTTTTCAGTCACAAGAGAAAGAATTAGACAAATAGAAGCTAAAGCTCTCAGAAAATTAAAACATCCAAGTAGATCAAAACAGCTAAAAAGTTTCTTGGAAAGTTAGTTGGGCCGTTAGCTCAATAGTAGAGTACTGCATTGACATTGCAGGGGTAGTTGGAGCGTAACCAACACGGCCCACCATTTAAAAATTTATCTTGAATTGATTAGTATGAAAATATGTTATAAATAAATATTTAGTTTTGGGCCTGTAGCTCAGTTGGTTAGAGCAGTACACTCATAATGTATTGGTCCCAGGTTCGAGTCCTGGCGGGCCCACCAAAATTACTTATTAATAAATTCTTTTAAACTAGCGAAGAGTGCATTTATATCTCCATCATTACTTTGAATAATGGAGTTAAACTCTTCTTTTTGAGTTCTTGCGAGACTAAGACCTTCTATTATTAAATCTCTTATCAAAGGCTTTTCCGGATTTTTTGTATAAATTCTCCAATCTATTTTAACCTCAGGTCTTTCATCGGTACCAATCAATGTACTTGATACGATTGTATATTTTTCACTTATTTTTTCTTGTGAATTTACGTCAATTTTAGGATTTGAATATTCTGCTAATCTACTTGAAAAACTCTTTAGAAAATATTTGTTGAAAAGTTGAGAGTATTCTTTTTTTTGCTGATCATTTAACGTTTTTCTATGTTTTCCAAGTGTGTAAAAACCTATTCCTTTAATATCAACAGTTTCTAATGCAATTTTTTTTAGTTGTTCGATTTTTTCCTCTTTAGCCGTATCATTGCTTAGTATGGTGGAAGCTCTATTGACTGTTGATTGAACAAAAATATTTGGTTCTATTGAATATGAATTTTTTGATAGACCAATAAATAAAAGTAAAATAGTTAATAAATATATTTTTCTTTTAAAATACATTGATTTTAAGAATTAATCTGAGCTTACTTCGTCCCAGTCTCCATCGTCCTGAGTTTCAGTTATTTGTTTCGAATTTAATATTTTTTTTTGTCTATCTTGTAGATATAAACTTTTTACAGAAGCATAAAAGTCCATTGAGTTTTCTTCTAAATTATCAATTGCTTTTAAATTTTTTGCTCTAAAGTCAACTCCTCCTGTCACTCTGCTTATATAATAATCTGAATCTTTAAAATATCGCGTATCATTTTTTACAGTAATATTATACCAAGGATCACCTCCAACCATTCCACCTAAAATTCCCACAGCATCCCTTGCTGTTGAAGATCCTAAAATTGGTAAAACTAAATAACATCCAGGTCCAGCACCCATTACACCTAATGTTTGTCCATAATCCTCTTTTTCATATTTTTCAAAACCCATACCTGATGCCACATCAAACATTCCCAATATTCCAATTGTAGAATTAATTCCTAGTCTAGCTAAATTTATTCCTGCTTTTCCAATATCTCCTTGAAGAGCATTATTTGGTATCGTTGCTAGGTTTGAAAGGTTGTTAAGAAAGTTACTAGTTATAGTTCTTAATCCACTTGGAAGTTTTCTATAACCTATCGCAATCGGTCTTAATATAGCCTTATCTAGGCCCTGATTAAATTTAAAACTTGCTCTATTAAACCCCTCTGAGCAATCTTTAACATTGGTTGGATTATTATCTTCTGCATTTGCAGCAAATCCCATACTAAATGCCAGTAAAAATATAATTAAAAAATTTTTCATTTTTTTGAGGTATGTGTATAATAACATATTTTCTAATGCAAATTTAGTAATTAATAACTATGCCTTTAAAAGCAACAATAAACTACTCTCCCAACTTTAATATAAAAAAAAGATCAAATAAAAGCATAAAATTTTTAATTTATCACTATACGGGCATGAAAAGTGAATATAGTGCGATAAAGAGATTAACTAATATTCAATCTGAAGTTGCAAGTCATTATTTAATAAAAAATAATGGCGAAATAGTTATTTTAGTTCCCGATTCTTACATAGCTTGGCATGCAGGATTTTCGGCTTGGAAAAAATATAAATTTTTAAATCAAAACTCTATTGGAATAG
>CACIOK010000034.1 GCA_902588255.1 uncultured Pelagibacteraceae bacterium | reverse complement strand
GAAATAATGACCAAACAATAGCAATAGAAGCAACAATTTTTAAATGTATACCTGAAAGATTTCTTGTAGGAGATAAATCTTCATGAATTTTACTTTCAACTGATCTTTCAAGTTTTTGATTCATTTAAAGATAGTTTACTATAAAAAAAAGGCCCAATATATTTATTGGGCCTTTTTAGTTATATTTAATCTATTTTGATTACATTAATCCAGCTTCTTTGTAGTATCTCTTAGCACCCTCATGTAAAGGAGCTGACAAACCGTCAGCAATCATGTCTTCCTTTTTTAATGGCGCAAAAGCAGGATGTTGTTTTTTGAAATCGTCAAAGTTCTCAAAAACAGCTTTAACAACTTGATAAACTAAATCAGCTTCAACAGCGTTACTAGTTACTACAGTAGCTTTAACACCAAAAGTTGTTACATCTTTTTTTTGTCCAGTATAAGTACCTGCGGGTATTGTTGCTGCAGCATAATAATCTGCACCATCGATTAAACCTTGAACCGGTCCACCTACTAGGTTAATTGGTAAAGCTTTAGCTCCGCAAGTTGCTGCTTGTTCCATAGCGCCATTAGGAAATCCTACTGAATAACCAAATGCATCTATTTTACCATCACAAAGTGCCTTAACTTGTTCTGAAGAAGTTAGTTCTGTTGTAGATTTAAAGTAACCATTATCTACTCCCATTGCCTTCATAAGTTCTTCCATGGTTCCTCTTTGACCTGAACCTGGATTGCCTATATTAACAACTTTTCCTTTAAGTCCCTTAAAATCTTTAACTTTCGCTTTTTTTCTAGCCCAAATTTGGAAAGGTTCATTATGAACTGAAAAAACTGCTCTCAATCCTTTAAATTGTTTTCCTTCCCATTTGCTTGAACCATTTACAGCATGAAATTGCCAGTCAGACTGAGCTACACCAAATTGAAACTCACCTTCTTTAATTTGGCCAATATTGTAATTAGATCCACCTGTAGATGGAGCGGTGCATCTGTATGCTTTAGCTGTACCTTTTTTTCTACCATGATCAGCACTAATAGCTGATTTATGCAACATTTTGCAAATTGCATTTCCAGTTTGGAAATAAACACCTGTCGGCCCACCTGTTCCTATCGTAAAAAACTCTGCTGATTTTGCAACTGTTGTAAATGAAAAAGAAGCTACAAAAATCAAAAGAGTGCTAGATAAGAAAGTAATTATTTTTCTCATGTTCCCCTCCTATTATTTTAGAATTATTCTAACCAAAACTTTATAGGTGAGTCTATAAAAAAATTAGGTTGATTCAACCCAGTCTTTCAACCTTTTTGTGCCATTAACTATTTTTGGAGCAAATTCACTTAATAAAGTTTCATCGATTTTTGTATCGACTTCAATATTTTGCATAAATTTTACTCCATCAAAATCTGTAAAACTTAATCTTACAATCATTTTTTTTTGCGATAATCCAAAATCTGATCCTGGTAATAAGGCAACACCTGTTTTTTTTAAAATATCGTCACACATTTCACTAGAATTAGAAAAATCTTTGTTGATAAACTCTGGCATAAGATAAAAACCACCTTGGGGTTTATTAATAATTATATTGTTGGATTTCAAATGTTCATAAACATAATCACCTACTCCTTTGAGAATTTTTCTAGCTTTTGTTAAATAAGTTTTGTGATCAGAATTATATGCTTTAATAGCAGCATATTGAATTGGAGAGCTTACCGAAGAAAAAGTTTCACTTGCAAGCACTTTCATTTTATCTCTTAAAAGATTTAGACTTTCGGGTACTACAAAGTATCCTAGTCTCCAACCTCCGGCTGCACACCATTTGCTTAAACCATCGCTTATTATTGTTTTTTCTGGGCAAAAATTTGAAATTGATTTGAAGTTATTTTCAAAGGTTAGTTCTGAATATATTTCGTCAGATAAAATTAATATATTATATTTATTAGCTACAGCACTAATTTCTTCCAAATTATTACAAACTTGGCCGGATGGATTATTTGGAGAATTTAAAAATAAAAGATAATTTTTTTCTCTATTCTTTAATATTACTTTTTCAATATCATGAGCTGTTGGAAACCAATTATTTTCTCTTTTTGTTTGAATCCAGTGAACTTTATTTCTACCTAGAGTAGCTTGTGGATGATAAGATACCCAGCTCGGAGCTGGTAATAGTATTTCTCCATCAAAAAGAATTTGTAATAAAAACATTAATTCTTTTGTTCCAGGTCCGATAATTATATTCTCACTTTTATACTCATATTTTTTTTTTGAAGTTATAAATCTTGCAATTACTTCTCTTAAATTTTGTAGTCCTTGCATTGGCAAATACTTATTATGACTAGCATTCTCTCTAAGCGCTTCAACTATACTAGTTGGTATTGCAAAAGGAGATTGTCCAAAACCAAATTTAAAAATTTCTTTTCCACTCTTTTCTAATTCTTTTGAAATTTCATTTATTTTTAAAGTTGATGAAGGTTCTAAATTTTTTACTATTTTTTTAAACATTTAATTCTCTAATATTTTTATATTCTTCTAAAACATCAGGATTTGCCAGTGCTTCTTTATTCTTAATTGTATTGCCCTCTATTGTATTTTTAACAGCTAATTCAACTATTTTGCCGTTTTTAGTTCTAGGTATATCGTTAACCTGAATAATCTTACTTGGTACATGTCGTGGTGAAGCCTCATGTCTTATTCTTTTTTTCATTTTAGTTTTTAAATCTTCGTTAAAATTAAATTTTTTATTAACAACTACAAACAGTATAATTCTAATATCGTTGTCCCATTTTTGACCTACAACTATAGACTCCTTTATTTCTTTAAACTTTTCGATAACAGAGTAAATCTCAGAAGTTCCCAATCTTACTCCACCAGGGTTTAAAGTTGCATCAGATCTCCCATAAATTACAAACCCTCCATTATTCTTAATCTCCGCATAATCTCCATGATGCCAAACATTTTTATATTTATTAAAATAAGCATTTTTAAACTTTTGATCTTTTTTATCATTCCAAAATTTTAAAGGCATAGAAGGAAATGGGTTTACACAAACTAATTCTCCTTTTTTATTTTTTATATAATTTCCTTTTTCATTAAAAATCTTTACATTCATACCAAGACCTTTATTTTGAATTTCACCAGAAATTACTGGTTCATAAAGATTTCCTAGAACAAAACATGAAACAATATCGGTTCCACCAGAAATCGAGGATAGATGAACATTTTTTTTAATATTTTTATAAATATATTCAAAACTTTCTTTAGATAATGGAGATCCAGTTGAACAAATAGTTCTTAAATTTTTAAATTTATATTTATTTTTGACTCCAGCTTTGTTTAGTGCATCTATAAATTTTGCACTTACTCCCATTAATGTAATTTTTTCTTTATCAACAATTTCTAGTAATAAATCATCCTTTTTAAACATTGGGAATCCATCAAATAGAACTATTGAAGCTTTTGAAGCAAGAGAACTAATTAGCCAATTCCACATCATCCAACCTGAAGTCGTAAAATAAAAAATATTATCATTCTCTTTTATGTCACAATGTAACTGATGTTCTTTAAGATGTTGTAATAAAACGCCACCACTTTTATGGCAAATACATTTTGGTTTACCTGTTGTTCCGCTAGAATATAAAATAGCTAGTTCTTGTTCAAAATCAAATTTTTTAAAATATATTTTTTTCGTTTTATTTTTCTTTAAATCACTCCAATAAAAAACTTTAACTTTATTAAATTTAATTTTTTTTTTTAAAAAATTTTTACCAGGATAATTGATGATTACTAAATATTTTATAGATTTTATTTTTTTTAATATTTCTGGAGCTCTCTCTAAAATATCAATTTCTTTTCCGTTATAATAATATCTATCTGTAATAAATAAAATTTTTGGTTTAATCTGCTTAAACCGTTCTATCACCCCATTAACACCAAAATCTGGAGAACATGAAGACCATATTGCTCCAATTGAAGAAGTAGCTAAAAAGGCTTCGACAGTTTCTATAGAATTTATAGTATAGGCCGCAACTCTATCTCTATTTATAACTTTAATTTCACTAAAGAAATCTTGTAGTTTACCTGTGTTATCATGTAAATTTTTCCAAGTTCTTTCTTCTCTAAAACCATTTTCGTTTAAAAAAGTAATAGCTTTAGTGTTTGCTTCTTTTGAAAGTAAATTTTGTGCAAAGTTTAATGATGAATCTGGTAAAA
>CACIOK010000033.1 GCA_902588255.1 uncultured Pelagibacteraceae bacterium | reverse complement strand
CCTATTTCTTCAAATTTGTCTAAAACTCTTAAAAATAAGAAACTATTAAAGGAAAATTTTATTTCAAATGGAGATGACTATGAAATATTATTTACTGCAACTAAAAATAATAGAAATTTAATTAAAAAAATTGCCAAAAAAAACAAAACTAAAATTACTAGAATCGGCTTTATTAAAAAAAATACTACCAAGTCATCTGTTTTAAATGCTCTAGATAGTAAAATTATCCTTAAAAACAAAGGTTATTTTCATAATTTCTAAAAAGTTATTTATTGCCTTTTATATCTTTTTTTGTATTGTCCCGTTTTTAACTTATTTAAATAATAACTAACTAAAAGGTTTTATGGACACTTCTGTTAACACAATTTTACTTTACACAATTGCAGCAGGTTTTATCGCAATTGTTTATGGATATTTCACGGGAAAACAAATTTTAAATTCAAGTTCAGGTAATTCAAAAATGCAAGAAATTGCTTCAGCCATACAAGTCGGTGCTAAAGCATATTTAAATAGACAATATAAAACAATAGCAATCGTTGGATTAGTAGTTTTGGTTATTATTAGTTATGCTTTCAGTATTTTAGTTGGATTAGGTTATTTGATTGGTGCTACTTTATCAGGAATTGCTGGTTACGTTGGTATGCTAGTATCAGTTCAAGCTAATGTTAGGACTGCAGAAGCTTCTAGAAAAGGACTTTCTCATGGTCTTTCAGTTGCTTTTAAATCAGGAGCAGTAACTGGTATGTTGGTTGCTGGTTTAGCTTTATTATCTATTGCAGTTTATTATTATCTTTTAATAAAATCTAATGTTGATGAAAGAGAAATTGTAAATGCTTTAGTTGCCCTAGGTTTTGGTGCTTCTTTAATATCGATATTTGCTAGATTAGGTGGCGGTATATTTACAAAAGGTGCTGATGTTGGTGCAGATTTAGTTGGTAAAGTTGAAGCAGGTATACCAGAAGATGATCCTAGAAATCCCGCTGTTATTGCTGACAATGTTGGAGATAATGTTGGAGATTGCGCTGGTATGGCAGCTGATTTATTTGAAACTTATGCAGTAACAATTGTAGCAACAATGGTCTTGTCTTCAATATTTTTCGTAAGCGATATGAATATGATGATTTATCCGTTGAGTATTGGTGGAGCATGCATATTAACATCTATATTAGGTACTTTTTTTGTAAGATTGGGCAATAGTAAAAATATCATGGCTGCTCTATATAAAGGTTTTATAGCAACCGCTATAACATCTCTAATTATTTTATATCCCTTAACTGATTATGTAATAGGTTTTTCAACTCAATATAATGTTAATGGCGTTTCTTTTAATGGCAAAAGTTTATATTACTGCGGTGTAATTGGTTTAGTCATCACTGGTTTGATTATTTGGGTTACTGAATATTATACAGGAACAAGTTATAGACCAGTCAAAAGTGTCGCTAAGTCTTCTACAACCGGACATGGGACAAATGTTATTCAGGGTTTAGCAGTTTCTTTAGAAGCCACAGCAATACCAGCTTTGATAATTGTTGGAGGTATATTGTTAACAAATTATATAGCTGGACTTTATGGTATAGCTATTGCTGTTACTACAATGTTAGCTTTAGCTGGGATGGTTGTTGCTCTAGATGCTTATGGACCAGTTACAGATAATGCAGGTGGTATAGCTGAGATGTCTAAATTACCTAATAATGTTAGAAAAACCACTGATGCTTTGGATGCAGTAGGTAATACAACTAAAGCTGTCACAAAAGGTTATGCTATTGGTTCAGCTGGTTTAGGTGCATTGGTTTTGTTTGCTGCGTATACGGAGGATATCAAACATTTTTCAAAAGTTGCTGGCTCTAAATTAGAAGGTGTCGTAGTAACTTTTGATTTATCAAATCCTTACGTTGTCGTTGGATTATTAATAGGTGGAATGCTTCCTTATTTATTTGGCTCCATGGGAATGCAAGCTGTTGGTAGAGCTGGTGGTGCAGTTGTTATTGAAGTAAGAAGACAATTTAAAAAATTTCCAGGTATAATGAAAAGAAAACAAAAACCTGATTATGCTAAATTAGTTGATTTATTAACAGTTGCTGCAATTAAAGAAATGATAATACCATCTTTGTTGCCAGTTTTATCACCGATTGTTTTATATTTTATCATTTTTGCTATTGGTGGCCAAGTTGCTGCATTAGCATCTGTCGGAGCAATGCTTTTGGGCGTTATTATAACAGGTTTATTTGTTGCAGTATCTATGACCGCTGGTGGTGGTGCATGGGATAATGCAAAAAAATATATAGAAGATGGTAACTATGGAGGAAAAGGTTCAGATGCACATAAAGCTGCTGTAACAGGTGATACTGTGGGAGATCCATACAAAGATACAGCAGGACCAGCAGTTAATCCAATGATAAAAATTACAAATATTGTAGCTTTATTGTTATTAGCTGTTATTGCTGGTTAATAACTATTTTATTTTCTTTTGACCTAAAGGATCATTAATTTTTTGTCTAAGACTAGATAAAAATTCATATACAAAACTTTCTTTTGAACTAATGACTTTTGTTTTTCTTTTCGAAAATTTAATATTGTTCATAGCATTTTTGTCTAGAAATTCCTTATTAATTAAAACACCCATATCATTAATCTCAAGTATCAAAACATTATTAACTGTAAGTTTTCTTCTTCCTAAAGTTGCTATTGAAGTTTTAGATTCTTTACGTTCAATGTATATCCATACATCATTATCAAATGTGCTTTCTGTTGATGGAGGACCTAAAGCTTTTAAAATATCATTTTTATTTGTTGAATTTAGAACTAGTTTTTCTTGCTTTTTGTCTAAAAAATGCACACCATGATGTGTAACAACTTTATTTGTGCTGCAATTTGAAATAAATATTAATAAAATAGTTAAAAAGAAAAACTTATTCATGAATAATAAATATATCAATATTTACAACAATTTAATCAATTTAACTAGAAATAAAGACTTGTATAAAACTTTTATTAAACAGGATACTTTTTCAGATAGATTGCTATTTTTTCTTATACATTTTGCTTTTTTATTAAAAGCTTTTAAAAAAAATGACCCAAAAGTTCTTCAAGATATTTATGATTGCACTTTTAGACATTTAGAATTGAATATTCGTGAAATTGGTTATGGTGATGCATCAATTAATAAAAAAATGAAGGATTACATAAATTTATTTCATTCTATAATAGAAAAAATTGATGACTGGGATTTATTAAATCAAGCCACCAAGAAAAAAAGATTAAAATCGCTTATATACGTAAAAGATAATGATGATTTAATTGCATATTTTGATAATTTTAGTGTAGAATTGGAAAATAATACTTTAAACTTTTATATAAAAAGTGTAATTAAAACAAAAAATTAGTTATGGCTGTACCAAAACGTAAAACCTCACCTTCGAGAACTGGAAAGAGAAGGTCACATATTAAATTTTCTCCAAAAAATGTTGTTGAAGATAAAAAATCAGGGGAATATAGATTATCCCATCATATAGATTTAAAAACTGGTATGTACAAAGGAAAACAAATACTAGACCCAAAGGATTAAAAAATCTAAAGTTTTTTTAATGAAAAATTTAATTACAATTGCAGTTGATGCAATGGGTGGTGATGGATCTCCACATAAGATTATTAAAGGTATTAATGAGCACAATAAAAAAAATAAAAATATTTTTTACCGTTTATTTGGAAATAAAAATGAAATTTTAAAATTTTTACCTAAAGAATTAGATCAAAATTGTTTAGAAATCATACACACTGATCAACAAATCGAAGGAACAGACACTCCCCTTGGTGCTGCCAAAAAAGGTAAAAATACTAGTATGTGGTTGGCTATAGAAAGTGTTAAAGAAAAAAAATCAGATATAATAATATCAGCTGGTAATACTGGTGCACTTTTAGTTATTTCTAAATTAAATCTTAATATGATCGAAAATATTGATAAACCCGCCTTATCAGGATTGTGGCCAAGTAAAAAGGGTATGAGTGTTGTTTTAGATCTTGGTGCTAATATTGAATGCAATGAAAAAAATCTTATTGATTTTTCAATCATGGGAGCATCGCTATTTAAATCATTATTTCCTGAAAAAAAATCAAAAGTAGCTTTGTTAAATATTGGGTCGGAGGAATTAAAAGGTAACGAAATTATTAAACAAACATATCAACAACTAAATAAATTTGAAAATGAAGATTTTGAATTTAAAGGTTTTATAGAGGGTAGCCACTTAATGGATGGCGATGTTAATGTAATAGTTGCAGATGGATTTACAGGAAATATAGCTTTAAAAACTGCCGAAGGAACAGCAAATTTTATTACAGATGAATTAAAGGAAGCAATGACCAACTCATTTATAGGACGTATATCATCATTATTAAATATAAGAAATTTAAAAAAATTTAAAAAAAGACTAGATCCCAGACTTTATAATGGAGCTATATTTATTGGTCTTGACTCACCAGTTGTTAAAAGCCATGGAGGAACTGATTATATTGGTTTTGCTAATTCTTTAAGTGTTTGTGAAAGAATTGTTAAGGGAAATTTAATTGAAAAAATTAAAAAAAATATAAAATAGAATGAGAATTAACTTAACTAAAAAAGACATAATTAATTCTATTTATATGCAAATTGGTTTTTCCAAGAAAATTTCAGAAAACTTACTAGATGATATAATAACTGTAATAATTGATAATTTGACTAAAAATAAAAAAATTAAAATTTCAAACTTTGGTACTTTTACGGTAAGACTTAAAAATAAAAGAATTGGAAGAAATCCAAAGACAAAAGAAGTTAAAATTATTTCTGGTAGAAAAGTTGTTTTGTTTAAACCATCAAATCAGTTTAAAAATTATCTCAACAATGACTAAAATGAAAAAACTTGATGATGCCTATAAATCAATTGGTGAAGTTGCTAAATTATTAAATTTAGTTAATAAAAATAATGGCTCACCAAATACACATACTATTAGATTTTGGGAAAAAGAGTTTAAACAAATAAAACCAAAGATCTTTTCCGGTAGAAGAAGATATTATGATGGCAATTCAATTTT
>CACIOK010000032.1 GCA_902588255.1 uncultured Pelagibacteraceae bacterium | reverse complement strand
GTTTTAAAAAAAAAATATTTTGAAGATTTAAAAAAAACAATGTTTGAAGAATTTAATAAAATTAGATAATGAAAATTATAACCTGCATATTAATTGGAATAATAAAATTATATAAATTACTTATAAGTCCTCTTTTTCCAAATTCTTGCAAGTTTGAGCCTACTTGTAGTTCTTACTGTATTGAAAGTTTAAAAACTTATGGAGTGATTAAAGGAATATATAAATCCTTTTTAAGAATAATGAAATGTAATCCATGGTTTGGGCATGGCGGATATGATCCTGTTAAGAAAAAAGAAAGCTAATATAAATGTACGAACTTAAAAACATAATAGCCGCCGTCGCTTTGTCGATAGCAATAATTGTTCTTTACACATTATTTTTTGCTCCTTCTCCAGAAGAAATGAAGCAAAATAGAATTAAACAAGAGCAAGTTCAAAAAGACTCGGATACGCCTAGTGTTGATCAAAACGAAAATTTTGTAAAAATAACTAGAAGTGAAGCTCTTGCAGAAAATAATAGAATTCAATTTGAAAATAATGATGTTGTTGGATCTATTTCCCTTAAAGGTGCAATAATAGATGATTTAACATTTAAAAAATATAATGTTGTACTTGATGGTAAAGAAAAAGTTGTTCTATTAAGCCCGAGAAAAGTTCAAAATGGCTATTTTGTTGAGAGTGGATTTGTAACTACTAATAAAAACATAGAGAT
The DNA here is from genome assembly GCA_902588255.1 of uncultured Pelagibacteraceae bacterium. Lineage (GTDB taxonomy): Bacteria > Pseudomonadota > Alphaproteobacteria > Pelagibacterales > Pelagibacteraceae > Pelagibacter. Next base: position 4,392 of record CACIOK010000032.1, on the reverse strand, counting down.
ACCTAATTCATCTACATTGTGGGAAATTTCAGGAAATAAAAAATTAACTAAAAATAATCCAATAAAATTAACCTGGAAGAACCCTCAAGGTATTACATTTGAGAAAAAAATTAGTTTAGATGATCAATTTTTATTTACTGTTAAAGAAAAAGTAATTAATTCAACGGATAAAACTTATAGCTTTTATTCTTATGCTCAAATAATTCGTAACAAAAAACCAGAAATTTCAGGGTTTTATATTTTGCATGAAGGTCCGATTGCTACACTTGACGATGAACTTATAGAAGAAGATTATGACGATATTCAAGAAGAAAAGTTTTCTAAAAATGCATCCAAAGGATGGCTTGGAATCAGCGACAAGTATTGGATTACAAGCATTGTTCCTCCAAGAAATAAAGATTTTAAGACAAATTTTGACTACAAAAATAAATTTAGAATAAATTATATATCTACCCAAGGTATTGAGGCAGGACCAAACCAATCTATTGAAGAAGAAATTCAAATTATCGTAGCAGCGAAAAGAGTCGAAACAATTGATGGTTATGCAAAAAGCTTAAAAATTGACAAATTTGATCTAACAATTGATTGGGGTATAATGTATTTTTTAACGAAACCTTTATTCTTTGCTATTGATTATTTCTTTAAATTACTTGGTAATTATGGCTTAGCAATTATAGCTGTAACTATTTGTATTAGATTAATATTTTTTCCACTTGCAAACTTCTCATTTAAATCGATGGGAAAGATGAAGCTTCTTCAGCCAGAAATGACAAGGTTAAAAGAACTTCATAAGAACGATAAAATGAAGTTACAGCAAGAAATGATGGCATTATATAAAAGAGAGGGAGTTAATCCCATGAGTGGTTGCTTACCAATACTTGTTCAAATACCAGTATTTTTTGCATTGTATAAAGTTTTATTTGTTACCATTGAGATGAGACATATGCCTTTTTATGGATGGATTCATGATCTAAGTGATCGTGATCCAACAAGTCTATTTAATCTATTTGGGCTACTTCCTTATGATGTTCCGTCATTTTTAGTAATAGGAGCGTGGCCTGTTGCAATGGGAGTGTCGATGTACATTCAGCAAAAACTTAATCCAGCTCCTCCAGACCCTGTACAAGCCAAAATTTTTATGTTCTTTCCACTTTTTTTAACAGTTATACTTGCACCTTTTCCAGCAGGTTTGGTGATCTATTGGACTTTTAATAATATCTTTACACTGATTCAGCAGTATTACATACAAAGAAAAACGACTGTTAAAACAAAGTAGATGTCGTTGATTAAAGAAGAAAATTTAGAAAAAATATTACCTAAAAATGGGCCACCAAAAGAGGAGGTATATAAATACATCGAAAAATACAAAAATGATTTGATAGTTATTAAATATGGAGGAAATGTTTTTATTGATAGAAATATATTTAATAATTTTATCGAAGATATTGCCATATTAAATAAATTAGGAATCTCGATTGTAGTTGTTCATGGAGGTGGACCAAGAATAAAAAGAGAATTAGATAAGTCAAATATTCAAACTAAATTTATCAAAGGTTTAAGGGTAACAGATGAAAAAGTTATAAATATAGTTGAGAGAGTGCTTATTGAGTTTAATAAAGATATTGTTGCTTCTCTTAAAAAAAAAGGAACTGAAGCAATTTCAATAAATACTAAAGAAAATAATATTATTGAAGTTGTCGCCGAATCTGAGGAACTTGGTTTTGTAGGGAAACCAAAGAAGATTAATAATGATATATTGCTTAATATAATTAAAGAAAAAAAAATTCCAATTGTTTCACCACTCGGTTTACAAAAAAATCAATCTTTTAACATAAATGGTGATTGGGCCGCAGGAGCAATTGCAAAATCTTTAAAATGTAGAAGATTACTTTTAATGACTAATGTAGAAGGTGTTTTAGATAAAAATAAAAAATTAATAGATGAAATATCTTCTTTCGAAATTTTAGAAATGATTAAAAATGAAACGATCACTGGAGGAATGATACCAAAAATAAATACTTGTTTAGATGCAATTAATAATGGAGTAACTGCCGTAGGAATAATTGACGCCCGACCAAAACACTCAATATTATTTGAGCTATTCTCAGATAAGGGCTCCGGTACATTAATTAGAAAATGAACTTGAAGGAAAAAAAATACCTACTTCTAGATTTAGATGGAGTTTGTTATGGAAAACATAATAATTATTCTTTAGAACGAGTATTCGGACAAGTTTCAAAGAGAATGACACAATTTATCTCTGAGAAACTCAAAATTGATAAAGATAAAGCTAAAGAGTTACAAACAATTTACTTCTATAAGTATAATACTTCGTTGCGGGGATTAATGGTCCATGATGGAATATCTCCAGATGAATTTTTGTCCTATGTCCATGAGATAGATTTATCATTTATGAAAGAAGACAAAGTTATGAGAAATGAGCTTGAACAGTTAGATATGGAAAAGTTTATCTTTACAAATGGTTCTGCTGATCATGCTGAAAATATTTTAACTCATTTAGGAGTGTATGATTTATTTGGAAGAGACAAAGTTTTTGATATCAAAGATGCTGGATATGTACCCAAACCTGAAGCAGAGACTTTTGACTTAATGGTTAAAAAATTTGATATAAATCCAAAAGAAACGATTTATATAGAGGATATCGCTAAAAATCTAAGTATTGGCCATGAAAGAGGCTGCACAACTGTTTGGTTAATTAATGATGAGCATTTTGGAAAGATGGATGCTGATAAAGATTTTATTTCACACAAAATTGAAAATCTGTCTTTATTTCTTAAAGAAATAAGGCTATTAAAAAGTAAATAAATTATGTCTATAGAAAAAATTATAAATGATGCTTGGGAAAATAAGGGCCAAGTAAGTCAAAATTCTGATCAAAAACTTAAAGATGCAATTAATCAAATCATTGCTGATCTGGACAGCGGAAAAGTAAGAGTTGCAGAAAAAATTAAAGGTGAATGGATAACACATCAATATATTAAAAAAGCAATCATGTTAAGTTTTAGAATTCATGGTATGGAAGCTTTAAGTGGCCCATATAGTAGCTGGTATGACAAAGCTCATTTACTAAAAGGTAAAACGGCTGGTTGGACTAAAGAAGATCACGAAAAAGCTGGTTTTAGAAATCCACCTAATTCGCCAATTCGAAAAGGATCTTTTATTGGTAAAAATGCAGTACTTATGCCGTGCTATGTAAATATTGGAGCTTATATAGATGAAGGAACGATGATTGATACATTTGCAAGGGCGGGTAGTTGTTGTCAAATAGGAAAAAATTGTCATATCTCTGCAGGTTCAGGGATTGGAGGTGTGCTAGAGCCTGCTCAAGCATTACCAACAATAATAGAAGATAATGTATTTGTTGGCGCCATGTCAGAAGTTGTTGAAGGAGTAATAGTGGGCGAAGGATCAGTTTTAAGTATGGGTATGTATATTGGGCAATCAACTAAGATTGTAAATCGAAAAACTGGTGAAGTAACTTATGGCAAAATCCCACCATACTCAGTTGTTGTCCCAGGTTCACTACCAGACAAAAATAATCCTTCTGCACCATCATTGTATTGTGCAGTAATAATTAAACAAGTTGATGAAAAAACAAGATCTAAAACATCAGTTAATGATCTTTTGAGAGAATAAAACCATGTCAATTTTAAATGAAGTTAAATTAGCTAAGGAGCTAATCAAATTTCCATCTATAACACCAGTTGATGCCGGAGTAATGAAATTTTTAGAAAAGAAATTAAAGAAATTAGGTTTCAAAACAAAAATAATTGAATTTGAAGAGAAAAATTTTAAACCTGTTAAAAATTTATATGCAAGATTAGGAAATAAAGGTCCTAACTTTTGTTATGCTGGACATTTAGATGTGGTGCCTCCTGGTAATATAAAAGATTGGACAATTAACCCTTTTAGGCCGTCTATTAAAAAGGGTCATTTAATAGGTAGAGGTGCCAATGATATGAAAAGTTCAATTGCAGCTTTTGTTTCGGCTGTTAGTATTTTTATAAATAAAAATAATAAATTTGAAGGATCAATTAGTTTACTAATTACTGGAGACGAGGAAGGTGATGCTATAAATGGTACAAAAAAAGTTGTTGATTATTTAAAAAAGAAAAAAGAAAAAATTAATTTCTGCCTAGTTGGTGAACCCACAAATCCAAATAAGTTAGGAGAAATGATAAAAATAGGCCGAAGAGGAAGTTTGACTGGAAAACTCACAATAAATGGTGTTCAAGGTCATGTTGCTTATCCACATAGAGCAAAAAATCCTTCAACAATTATTATTAACGTTTTGAAAGAACTTAAAGATATTAAATTTGATAAAGGTACAAAGGATTTTCAACCAACGAATTTAGAAGTTACTAGGATAAA
>CACIOK010000031.1 GCA_902588255.1 uncultured Pelagibacteraceae bacterium | reverse complement strand
TTGTTTTATTTTTTAAAGCGCGTTTTGCAATTTTTGCTGCATTATCATAACCAATTTTCGGAGTAAGAGCGGTCACTAACATTAATGAATTATCTAGCAATGATTTAATTCTATTTTTATCGGCTTTGAGTCCGGATATGCAATACTTTCCAAAACTCTTAGTACTATCTGATAAAATTTTAATTGATTGAAGTATATTGTGAATTATCAAAGGTTTAAAAACATTTAATTCAAAATGTCCATGAGATCCAGCCATAGTAATTCCATTATGATTTCCTATTACTTTAACACAAACCATGGTAACAGCTTCGCATTGAGTTGGATTAACTTTTCCAGGCATAATTGATGAACCAGGTTCATTTTCTGGCAGGATTAATTCGCCATATCCAGCTCTAGGACCTGATCCTAAAAATCTTATATCATTTGCAATTTTCATCAGACATACTGCTGTTGTGTTTAAAGTTCCTGAAAAATTTACTATAGAGTCATGAGCTGCTAAAGCTGCAAATTTATTTTTTGCTGGTTTAAAAGGTAATTTAGTAATTTTTTTTATTTCATTAACAATTTTTTTATCGAAATTTTTTTTTGTATTTATACCTGTTCCTACCGCTGTACCACCTTGAGCTAAGTAATAAATTTCATTTAAAGCATTTTTTATTCTCTCTATACTTTTTTCTAGCTGAGATTGATATCCTGAAAATTCTTGACCAAGAGATAATGGAGTGGCATCTTGAAGATGGGTTCTACCAATTTTTACGATTTTACTGAATTGTTTTACTTTTTTTTTCAACTCATTATTAAGAAAGGTAAGAGAAGGAATTAATGTATCTCTAGTCTGCAATGCAATTGCTATATGCATTGCTGTTGGAAAAACATCATTGGTAGATTGAGATTTATTAACATGATCATTTGGATGCACAGGTTTTTTAGTACCTTTTTTTCCCCCTAAAATTTCAATCGCTCTATTTGCAATTACCTCGTTGACGTTCATATTAGTTTGAGTGCCAGAGCCTGTTTGCCAAACTTTTAGCGGAAAGTTATCGTTCATTTTTCCCTGTATTATTTCATTAGACGCTTTAATAATTGCTCCTGAGATTTTTTTATCTAGATCTTTATTTTTATAATTAACAATTGCAGCTGATTTTTTAACAATCGCAATAGATCTTATTAATACTGGCCTAACTAAAAAATCCCCAATATCAAAATATTTTTTTGATCTTTGTGTTGATGCACCCCAATATTTATCAGAGGGCACCTTGATGCTGCCAATGCTATCAAATTCTTTTCTAAATTTCATATTTTATTTGAATACAACCTACTAAATCTTATACATTAAATTTCATAGAAATCATATAGGAGCATTATGACAAATTTTGAAAAAGTTGGACTTTTCATGAAAACATTCGGTCAAGAAGTAAAAAATAAACCAGGTTTAAGTTCTGAGAAAATAAATAATTTAAGAATTAGTTTAATAAATGAAGAACTGGAAGAGCTTAAACAGGCAATGAAGAATAACGATTTAAAAGAGGCAGTTGATGCTTTAACTGACATTTTATACGTTACTTATGGAGCCGGACATGCTTTTGGAGTTAATCTTGATAAATGTTTTGATGAAGTGCAAAAATCTAATATGAGTAAACTAGGTAAAGATGGCAAACCAATTTATAACGAAGCTGGCAAAGTCATGAAAGGACCTAGTTATTTTAAACCTGATTTGTCTAAATTTTTAAAATAAAAGTATAAGCTCTTCCAGTTCTTCATTTATAAATTTTTTTTAGCTATCACTTCCATGCAGACTCTATATCTTTCGCTAACACCATAACGAACTGCTTTAAAACCATTTTCTTCCAAAAATGAATATAAACGTGAACGACTAAAATTGTGATAATGTTCTAATTCTCCCCAATAAGGATTCACATTATTTTTGTTCATCATATCCCATATAATTGATTCACTATTAGGCATAGATAAAAATAATATTCCATTATCGTTAAGAAGTTTATTACAACAATCCAAAATTTTTTTTGGAAAAGGAGTATGTTCCAATACATCTGCTAAGCTAATTACTGAACATTTTTCTTTCAACTTAAAATTTTCTAAATCTTCACAATACGCTTCAATTCCTAAATATTTAATTTGATCTACGTTTTCTTTTCTTAAATCAAGGCCAATTGGTCTAAAGCCATATTCTTTTGCAGTAAATAACAAAGATCCGTTACCAAAACCAACATCAAGCCAAATACCTGAAGAAATAGAAGGAATAATTTTTTCAATAATTCTTGATGATATATGTCTATTTTTTTCAACAGGTCCACCCACTTTTTGAACTTTATTAGTTTTACTAAAAATTAACTCCAAACTTTTTTCAGAGTAGTATCCTTCAGTGAATACATGATTGCATTTTTCACATTCTTTCCAGACAATATTAGAACTTATTTTATTGTTATAAAGTGGATGTTCAGAACAGTTACCAGTTTTATGAAAGTTGATTTCTTGTTCATTGCATAAAGGGCATTTTTTATAGATAATTCTTTCTGACATAATTTATTTTATTTTTTATTAACATTTGCAGTTCTGTTGCCCGGCATTAGATTAGAAAGTAGCATATTTGCTTACTTATTAAAACTACTTCGTTGTAAACTTCGTTGCCAGAATGACTTATTTTCTTTTCAGTTGGTTTTTTGACTTCATTGTAAATACTCAAATATCGTGGAAGGCAGTATGCAAAGGTATGTGCAGTCAAAATTATAGTTTTTTTATTTTGTTTTTTATTCTTTTGAACTCTTCCTCAACTTTATATAATTCTTGTTCTGCTTTACTCCTGATATAATTTTCATCTATTTTGGTTATAGTTATTTTAGATGGTTGAGTATCAAAACAAATTTCATCTCCAACTTTTGGTTTTCCATCTGCAAGAAAATATGCCTCTAAAAACTTTTGAATTTGTTTTTGTTGATGAACCCACTGGTAATATTTTCCCCAAACATTTAGATGTTTTTGTGGTGTTTTCCTTTTAAAACTATAGTAAATTTTATAGTTTTCTACTATGACCGATGAGTTATATATTTGATTTTCCATTTTCTCCTTTAGCGTTGTGTTTTAAGTCCCAGCAAGTAGAGTTATTTCTAAATCAGGACTATTGTGAGGTTAGCACAATATTTATTTTTGGTAAAGTAATAAAATTATCTATTAAAAAAAATATTAGACAATATTTTTAAATCGAAACTATTTAATTTTAAAGGAGCATTCAACAATTTCAAACCCGGACTTTTGCTAGTGGCAAATAATTCAAGTTTATTTATAACTTCGTCTAATTTTATCCAGTTTTCTTCTGGTAAAAGTTTAACAAGTTTAGTTGGAATACATTTGGTAAATATTTTATCGTAATTAAAACCGTCAGGTGTATCAACTACTTCATCTGATAATATTTGTCTTTGATCTGAAATTTTTTTTATCTTAGAAATGTAGGTAAATATTTGATCACCTTTTTTTGGTTTTCTTAATTGAAATTTTTTTACATCTATTCCTAGATATTTAAAATTGTTTTTAAAGTCTTGTTGCCAATTATGATAACTTTCAACAAATATCCAATTGTTCATAACTCATTTATATTAATACTTATAAACTGGTCTTTAAACATTTCTAGTGCTATTTTTCAGAAATGGAAATTGCAAAAAAACTAGGTTTAACAGATGAAATATTTTCCAGAATGGTAGTCAGGACTAAAATGTTATTTTCAAATGTTTTAGGTCACGCTGGAGAACTGCATTACGAAAAATTCCTAATAAAAGAGAATATAAAATTTATAAAAGTGGAGACAGATAGGCATTATGATTATTTATTAGGCAAGTCAAAAATTCAGGTAAAAAGGTTTGAAACTGCAAGCACAGATTCCAAAAACATAGGTATAAATTTAACTCAAACACACGGAGATAGATCTGCCGAAGGTGCATTTTATCATAAAAAAGACTTTGACCAATTAGTTGTTTTTGATGTTTTGTTTAAGAGATTTAAAACCATTAATTCAAAAGATATTCCAACAAATAAAAGATTTTCTTCACACTTGATAGGAAGATGTAAATTTAAAAGAGATAAAAATGAATTATTATCCGAAACAGAACTAGATTTTTTAAATACATTAAAAAAACAAAATAAATTGTTTCCCAATGCAATTGAAGAATTAAGAAGTAAATTGAAATTTTCATATTCAGAATTGCTTGGGTATAGTTGCGGTTTAACTTTGGATGAGATAGATAGTTTATTTACAGAAGATAATTTTAGATTAGTTGTTGGTGCCAAAGGGTTTGCTGCGGAAGAACATTTCAATGTTTTGCTTGAAGAAAACAAAATTTCATATAACCAAGATAAAGATATGTATTCTAAGGTTGATCACTGGATTAATGGCAAAATAAGAATTCAAGTTAAAATTCCTCATTTAAAATCAGTAAATGATAATAGATGGGCATTTAAGACTCACAAATCTCACGGAGCAAAAGATAAAGAGTTATACAAAAAAGATGAGTTTGATTTCGTTGCGCTTTTTGTTGGTTTTAAAATGAACGAATCATTAGACAAATATTTACCAATAGAAGTAAAAAATGAATTTATTATTGTACCAATGTCTGACTTAAGTGAGCATCCAGATTATCCTGGTCATCTAAAAAGAGTCTCAACTTTTGAAAAAGATAAGTATAAAGTTAATGATCTATCATTAATTAAAAAATAAATATGGCAATATCAATTTTTAGGTATCCGGGGGGTAAAATTAAAGCAGTTAAATTTATTAAACCTTTCTGGAGTCAAGTAGAACACGATGAATACAGAGAACCATTTGTAGGTGGAGGATCTGTTTTTATTGCAAAAGATAGCACTAAATATAATTGGATTAATGATTTAGATAGCGATTTATATTCATTCTACAAAATCATATCTTCATCTTTGCAAAGAAAAAGGTTAATTGACAAGTTACTCAAGACAAAAATAACAAAAAAACTTCATAATAATTTATTTTATTCAAAACCAAAAAAACAATTTGATAAAGCATACAGATATTATGTTTTAAATCGAACATCTTTTTCAGGAATTACTAAATGGAACTCATATATTGGGGATGTAAGATTTAATATTCATAAATCAAAAAAATTAATTAATGAATTTGGAATGAAATTGTCAAAAACAAAAATTACTAATATAGATTTTGAAGAAGTTATAAAAGAAAAACCTGTTGGAAAAAAAGGTGTATTTTATTTTTTAGATCCTCCTTATGCTGAAAGCAGA
>CACIOK010000030.1 GCA_902588255.1 uncultured Pelagibacteraceae bacterium | reverse complement strand
TAAAAAAGGCGAGTATCTTTTAGACGGCCAACCTTTACCACATGATATTTTAAGAATTATGGGTATTGAAGAATTAACAGAATATTTTGTTAACCAAGTTCAAGAAGTTTATAGATTACAAGGCGTTGTTATTAATGACAAACATATAGAGACAATTTTAAGACAAATGTTGAAAAAGGTTGAGGTGAAACAATCAGGAGACTCTAGTTTATTACCTGGTGAAATAATTGAAAGAATAAAATTTGACGATATGAATGCAAAATTAAAATCAGAAAATAAAAAACCAGCTGTTGGAGAACGTGTTTTAATGGGTATAACCAAAGCTTCATTACAAACAGAATCGTTTATTTCAGCTGCGTCATTTCAAGAAACTACAAGAGTGCTAACAGATGCAGCAATAAAAGGCAAAGTCGACAAACTTCAAGGCTTAAAAGAGAACGTTATTGTTGGTAGACTTGTTCCTGCTGGAACTGGCTCTATTAAGAACGATTGGAACAGAAAAGCACTAGATGATGATCAAAAATTTTTATCAGAGCAAGAAAAAATAGAACCTTCAGAAACACAAGTAAATCAATAAAAATAGCATAATAAAAAGTCTGTTTTAATTTGACAAAGTCAAATTCTATAGTATTTTGGCGATATTTTTGGTTGGAATGTAGTACATTAGTACTAAACGCTGCCACAAATAACCTGTCAGTTATTTCATCAAAAATACAATTAATAGAATTTAAATTATGCCAACAATTAACCAATTGTTAAGAAAAAAAAGAGTTAAAGTTAAATCGCGGGACAAAGTACCTGCGTTAGAAAAATCTCCTCAAAAAAGAGGTGTGTGCGTTAAGGTTTATACAACAACGCCTAAAAAACCAAATTCAGCATTGAGAAAAGTTGCTAGAGTAAGATTGTCAAATGGTCATGAAGTAACTTCATATATTCCTGGAGAAGGTCATAATCTTCAAGAGCACTCTGTCGTTTTGATAAGAGGAGGACGTGTAAAAGATTTACCTGGAGTTAGATATCATATTCTTAGAGGTAATTTAGATACTCAAGGTGTTACTGCAAGAAAACAACAACGTTCGAAATATGGAGCAAAAAAAGGTAAATAAAAATGTCTAGAAAAAAAAAAGCTCCAAAAAAAATTCAAATTATTGATCCTATCTATAAATCAGCAATAATTCCAAAACTAGTAAATTCAATAATGTACGATGGAAAGAAAACAATAGCAGAAAAAATTGTTTACGATGCAATTGATAAAATTAAATCTAAGTCAAAAGATGAACCAATAAATGTTTTTAATGAAGCAATAAACAATATTAAACCAACAGTTGAGGTAAGATCAAGAAGAGTTGGTGGAGCTACATATCAAGTTCCTGTTGAGGTCAAATCTAAAAGGTCACAAGCACTTGCACTTAGATGGTTAATTGATGCTTCTAGAAAAAGAAAAGATAAAAAAATGTCTGACAAAATATTTAATGAAATTTATGATGCATATCAAAACAGAGGTTCAGCAATTAAAAAAAAAGAGGATACACACAAGATGGCAGAGTCTAATAAAGCTTTTGCTCATTTTAGATGGTAAAAAATTATGCCTAGAACTCATACATTAGATAAATATAGAAATATTGGGATCATGGCACATATTGATGCTGGAAAAACTACAACAACCGAGAGAGTTTTATATTATACTGGTAAGAGTCATAAAATAGGAGAAGTTCATGATGGCGCTGCAACAATGGATTGGATGGAACAAGAACAAGAAAGAGGAATTACAATTACTTCAGCTGCTACAACTTGTTTTTGGAGAGATAACAGGATTAATATTATAGATACTCCTGGTCACGTAGATTTTACAATTGAAGTTGAAAGATCGTTAAAGGTTCTTGATGGTGCTGTTGCAGTTTTTGATGGTGTTGCAGGTGTTGAGCCTCAATCAGAAACTGTTTGGAGACAAGCTGATAAATATAAAGTTCCTAGAATTTGTTTTGTTAATAAATTAGACAGAACAGGTGCTGATTTTTTTAGATGTGTAGACATGATTAGAGACAGACTTGGTGCAAAACCTTTGGTTATGCAAATCCCTGTTGGAATTGAAGCTTCATTACAAGGAATAGTTGATTTAGTTAAAATGAAAGCAGTTATTTGGAAAGATGAAACTTTGGGTGCTGAATTTGAGGTAAAAGATATTCCAGATGATTTAAAAGAAAAAGCAACAAAGTATAGACAAGAATTAGTAGAAACTGCAGTTGAGCAAGATGAAAAGTTGATGGAAGCATATTTAAATGGAGAAGATATAAAAGAAGAAGATTTAATCAGATGTGTTAGAAAAGGATGTTTAAACTTTGATTTTGTTCCAGTATTAACTGGTTCAGCTTTTAAAAATAAAGGAGTTCAGCCATTATTAGACGCAGTAGTTGATTATCTACCAAGTCCTTTAGATATTGGCTCTATCAAAGGAACAAAACCAGGTTCAGATGAAGAGTTAGAGATGAAATTTGAAGATAATGCTCCTTTTTCAGCATTAGCATTTAAAGTTGCAAATGATCCATTCGTAGGATCTCTTACCTTTATTAGAATATATTCAGGCACAATAAAAGCTGGAACTGGTATTTATAACACTTCAAAAGATAAAGAAGAAAGAGTCGGCAGAATGTTATTAATGCATGCAAATTCAAGAGAGGATATAAAAGAAGCTAATACGGGTGATATCGTTGCCTTAGCTGGATTAAAACATACAATTACTGGACACACTTTAGCCAATGAAGAATCTCCAGTTTTACTTGAACCAATGGAGTTTCCTGATCCGGTAATAGAAATTGCAGTTGAACCAAAAACTAAAGCTGACCAAGAAAAAATGGGTGAAGCCTTAGGTAGATTAGCTAAAGAAGACCCATCGTTCAGGGTTACATCTGATGAAGAGTCGGGGCAAACGATTATAAAAGGCATGGGAGAGCTGCATTTAGATATAATTGTTGATCGTATGAAAAGAGAATTTAAAGTAGAAGCGAATATTGGAGCACCACAAGTTGCTTATAGGGAAACAATACAAAGTCCTGCAGAATTTGATTATACTCATAAAAAACAAAGTGGGGGAGCTGGTCAGTTTGCTAGAGTTAAGCTGTCAGTTGAGCCATTAGAACCTGGCGCAGGTAGACAAGTAGAAAGTAAAATTAAAGGTGGTGCGATACCCAAAGAATTTATTCCGGGTGTTGAAAAAGGAATTGAGACTGTTTCAGATACAGGAATATTAGCTGGATTTCCAATAATTGACTACAAAGTAGTTATTCTTGACGGTCTACATCATGACGTTGACTCTAGCGTTTTAGCATTTGAACTTGCATCTCGCCAATGTTTTAAAGAAGTTTGTTCAAGAGGAACTCTTAAACTTTTAGAACCAGTTATGAGAGTTGAGGTAGTTACACCAGAAGATTATATGGGTGATGTTATAGGAGATTTAAATAGTAGAAGAGGTCAAATTAATACCCAAGAACAGAGAGGTAACGCAACTGTAATTACCGCAATGGTGCCTTTGGCAAATATGTTTGGATATATTAATAACTTGAGATCAATGTCACAAGGAAGAGCACAATACTCAATGTTTTTTGACCATTATTCTAAAGTTCCACAAAACGTTCAAGACGAAGTAACAAAGAAAACAGGTTAATTATGGAAAAACAAAATATCAGAATTAAACTTAGAGCCTATGATAATAAGATATTAGATCAATCTACAGAAGAAATAGTAAATACAGTTAAAAGAACAGGTGCTAATATCAAAGGGCCAATTCCATTACCAACAAAAATAGAAAAATATACAGTTTTAAGGTCTCCTCATATAGATAAAAAAAGTAGGGAACAATTTGAAACACGAACTCATAAAAGATTGATTGATATAATTGAACCAACCCCACAAACAGTTGAAGCCTTGATGAAGCTCGATCTAGCATCAGGTGTAGACGTAGAAATTAAAATTTAATTATGACCGAAGTAGCTTTGATTGGAAAAAAAATAGGTATGACCCGAGAATTTTATAAATCTGGTCAGTCAGTTCCTGTAACTGTAGTTAAAATGGAAAAGGCAAGAGTAATAAACGTAATTCAAAAAGAAAAACGTGGATATGACGCTATACAATTGGGATTTGGAAAAATTAAAAGTTCAAAATTATCAAAATCTATGAAAGGTTTTTATGCAAAAAAAAATACTGAACCAAAAAAGATTTTAAAAGAATTCAGAGTTAAAAATACTGAAAATTTTAAAGAAGGAAATGAATTGGGATTAGAAATTTTTAATGAAGTTAAATTTGTAGATGTAAGATCAAAAACAATTGGAAAAGGCTTTGCAGGAGCTATGAAAAGACATAATTTTGCTGGTCTTAGAGCTTCTCACGGTGTTTCAGTCTCTCATAGATCACACGGATCAACCGGTCAAAGGCAAGATCCAGGTAAAGTCTTCAAAGGAAAAAAAATGGCTGGGCATATGGGAGATAAGTTAAGAACACTTCAAAACATAGAAATAGTTAAATCTGATTTAGAAAATAATTTGTTGTACTTAAAAGGATCAATACCAGGTTCAAAAAATACAGAAGTTTTAGTAAAAAAGTCAGCAAAAAATATTAAAAAACTTACTATTTTAGAAAAAATTGAAGTTTTTGAAAAAGCAAAAAAAATTCCAGAAAAGAAAAAGAAGTAAAATGAAAATAGAAAAATTAAATTTAGACGGAAAAAAGAGCTCAATTGAAGTTTTAGATAAAATTTTTTCAGGAAGTATAAATAAAAGTTTAGTTGCGAATGCTTTATATAAAACTAATGCTAACTATAAGGGTAGACACGGCAAAACTAAACAACAGAATGAAATAAAAGGCTCTACTTCAAAAATATACGCGCAGAAAGGAACCGGTAATGCACGACACGCAAGTAGAAAAGCACCAATATTTGTTGGTGGTGGAGTTGCACATGGTCCAAAGGGACAACTTGCTTATAAAAAAAGAAAATTAACAAAAAATGAGAAAAGACTTAGCATAGCATCACTAATTACAGAGAAAAATAAATTAAAAAATCTTCTAATATTAAGTGATTTTACAGACGAAATTAAAAAAACGAAAGAAATGAGCAAAATTATTAATAAGTTCGAAATAACTAATTCGCTAATAATTTTAGATAAAAAATCAAAAGATAAAATTCATAAATCCACGCGAAATATTCCAAATATAAAAGTTACAGACGTTAACCACTTCAGTGCTTTTGATATAGTTAAATTTAAAAAAATTGTTTTTACAGAGAGCTCGGTA
>CACIOK010000029.1 GCA_902588255.1 uncultured Pelagibacteraceae bacterium | reverse complement strand
TTCCAACTTCATACCATTTTTAGGTATGGTTGATCCGGGCGGAGCATATATTGTTAAAAGATTATCTTTTGCATTTGGTGCTCCACAAACAACTTTTACAGTTTCTTTTTTTCCAATATCTACATCACAGAGTTTAAGTCTATCAGCGTTTGGATGCTTGTTAGCTTTGATAATTTTTGCAACTATAAAATCGCTTAATTCATTTTTGATTGGTTCAACTTTTTCAACTTCTAAACCAATGCTGTTAAGTTTTTCTACAATTTGAGACTCGGTTTTTTTTGTCTTTAAATGATCATCTAACCAATCTTTAGTGAATTTCATTTGCTTAATCCTCTATAATTGGTTGGGACATCTAAAGGATCAAATCCATAATGATTTAACCATCTATAATCACAATCAAAAAAAGATCTTAAATCATTAATACCATACTTCAACATGGCCAATCTATCTATACCAATTCCAAAAGCAAAACCCTGATATTTTTTTGGATCAACTTTACAATTTTTTAAAACGTTAGGATGAACCATTCCACACCCAAGTATCTCAAGCCATTGGTCTCCCTCTCCAATTATAATTTTATTTTTTTCGACTCTATAGCCTATATCAACTTCAGCAGATGGCTCGGTAAATGGAAAGTGACTTGGACGGAATCTCATTTTAATTTTTTCTACTTCAAAAAACTCTTTAATAAAATAATTTAAACAACCCTTTAAATGACCCATAGTAATATCTTTATCAATGTGTAAACCCTCTAGTTGATGAAACATAGGCGTGTGGGTTTGATCACTATCACTTCTATATGTTCTTCCAGGTGCAATAATTTTGAACGGTGGCTTACCCTTAAGCATAGTACGAACTTGAACAGGAGATGTATGAGTTCTTAATAAAGTTTTCATGTTTTCATCTAAATAAAAAGTATCATGCATATCTTTAGCAGGATGGTTTTCTGGGGTATTTAAAGCAGTAAAATTATTATATTCACTTTCAACATCAGGTCCTTCTTCTACAGTAAATCCAATTTCCGAAAAAATACATGATATCTCATCAATAACTTGTGAGACAGGATGTACTTTGCCAACCTTGAATTCATGCTCTGGTAAAGTTACATCAATCTTTTCTTTTTTAATTTTCTCATTTAGATCTTTATCCAGTGCTTCAGATGATTTTATTTTAAATATTTCAAGTAGTTCCTGTTTTGCCTTATTTATATTTGATGCAATATTTTTCTTCTCTTCAACAGATAAAAGGCCCATTTTTTTAAACTCTAAATTTATAAATCCATTTTTACCAAAAATTTCTGCTCTAATAGATTCGACCTCCTCTAAATCTTTAGTGGTGTTTAACTTGTTTTTATAATCAAGGATTTTTTTTTCAAAATCTGACATTTTTAGAGATTATTTCTTAAACTAAGAAAAACAATAGTGAAGATTAATTAAGTGCTGTTTGAGCTTTTTTGACTATAGTTTTAAAGGCTTCTGGATTATCATATGCAATTTCTGCAAGTATTTTTCTATCTAATTTTATTCCAGATTTACTTAATCCATTTATAAATTTTGAATAAGTTAAACCTTCTGACCTCACTCCTGCATTTATTCTTTGTATCCATAGTGATTTAAAATCTCTTTTTTTATTTCTACGATCTCGGTATGCATATTGCATGGCTTTTTCCATTGCTTGTCTTGCAACTCTTATAGTATTTTTTCTTCTGCCCCATTGTCCCTTTACAGCTTTTAATACTTTTTTATGTTTAGCGTGACTTGTTACTCCTCTTTTTACTCTAGCCATTTTATCCTCTTAAACTATAAGGCATATATGATTTAACAATTCTACCATCTTGCTTAGTCAAAGTTGTTGTGCCTCTTTGTTTTCTTATTTGTGAATTTGATCTTTTGATCATACCATGTCTCTTGCCAGCTTGAGCAGATATAACTTTACCTCTTGCAGAAATCTTAAATCTTTTCTTTGCTGAACTTTTTGTTTTTAACTTGGGCATAATTGAAGGCTTTATACAAATATTGCCTGAAGTTTACAACAAATATTATTGCCTATAATGGTTGAATAACCATTATCATTTGTTTTCCATCAAACTTGGGATCTAACTCCACTTTACCAATATCTTTCATGTCTTCTTTAATTTTATTCATCAATTCGTTACCTAGATGTGAATGCTGCAACTCTCTACCTTTAAATCTTATTGTAAATTTTACTTTATCACCCTTGATTATAAATTTTTTTGCATTTTTAACTTTAAAATCATAATCATGAGTTCCTGTTACTGGTCGTAATTTAATTTCTTTAAGAGAGACAATTTTTTGTTTCTTTTTTGCTTTATTTGCTTTTTTTTGCGCGTCATATTTAAATTTACCCATATCAATAATTTTACATACTGGGGGGTTTGCGTTTGGTGCAATTTCAATTAGATCTAACCCTTCCTCTTTAGCCATTGCTATAGCTTGGTTGGTATTAAGAATTCCTAAGTTT
Source organism: uncultured Pelagibacteraceae bacterium (assembly GCA_902588255.1). Classification (GTDB taxonomy): domain Bacteria; phylum Pseudomonadota; class Alphaproteobacteria; order Pelagibacterales; family Pelagibacteraceae; genus Pelagibacter. Next base: position 3,245 of record CACIOK010000029.1, on the reverse strand, counting down.
TCTCCATTGCTAGCAATTACCTGGACCTCTGGAGAATTTATTCTATTGTTAGCTTTAGGACCTCTGTCCTTAGTTCTTCTCTGAAAATAATTTTGCTTAAATTCTGCCACTTAATTTGAGGATGCTTTATTTAAAGCAGAAAATGTTTTTAAAAAAGTTTTTAATTCCATATTTTCTTGTTTTGTAGAATCTAATTTTCTAATAGTTACACTGTTACTGTCAACTTCTTTTTTTCCACAAATTAATAAAAGTGGTATTTTTGATAGTGAATGTTCCCTTATTTTGTAATTTAAGTTGTGATTTTTTAGATCTACTTCACAATTTATACCCGAACTTTTAATTTTTTTATTTATCTCTTTTGCATATTCATCAAATTCGTCTGATACAGGGATAATCATAGCTTGGATTGGGGAAATCCAAAATGGAAGTTTGCCTGCATAATGTTCAATCAAAATTCCAATAAATCTTTCTAGAGATCCAAAAAGAGCTCTATGTAGCATCACTGGTATTTTCTTACTTCCATCTTTTTCAACATACGAAGCTCCTAATCTGCCTGGTAAATTTAAATCAACTTGTAAAGTTCCACACTGCCAGTCCCTTCCGATTGCATCCCTTAAAACAAACTCAATCTTTGGTCCGTAAAATGCTCCTTCTCCTTTATTTATTGTATACTCAAGTTTTGATGCAGTAACTGCTTTAAGTAATGCAGCTTCTGCTTTATCCCAAACATTATCATCTCCAACTCTTATATCTGGTCTATCTGAATATTTTAAAATAACATTTTCAAAACCTAAATCTTTATAAATATCTAATATTAAATTAGTTACTGAAAGACATTCTTCAGTTATTTGATTTTCTGTACAAAATATATGTGCATCATCTTGTGTAAATGCTCTAACTCTTAGCAAACCATGCAAAGCACCTGATGGTTCGTACCTATGAACTTTGCCAAACTCAGACATCTTTAATGGGAGATCTCTATAGCTTTTTAAGCCTTGATTAAACACCTGAACGCACCCAGGACAATTCATTGGTTTTATTGCAAATATTTTTTCATCTGGAGTTGTTGATGTATACATGTTAGCTCCAAATTTTTCCCAATGTCCTGATTTTTCCCAAAGTGACCTATCTAGTATTTCAGGAGTATTTATTTCTTTATAGCCCGCTTCATTTTGTTTATTTCTCATATAGTCAATTAGTTTTTGAAAAAGAGTCCATCCTCTTTCATGCCAGAAAACAGAGCCTGGACTTTCTTCTCTAAAGTGAAATAAATTCATTTCTTTACCTAGTTTTCTGTGATCTCTTTTTTCAGCTTCTTCGATTCTTTTTAAGTATTCATCAAGCTCTTTTTGTGAAGTCCAAGATGTTCCATATATTCTTTGAAGCATCTCATTGTTTGAGTCTCCTCTCCAATATGCTCCCGATACTTTGGTCAATTTAAAAAATTTTCCGATTTTTCCGGTAGAACTCAAATGTGGTCCTCTACATAAATCATGCCACTTCCCATGAAAATAAACTGATACTTCCTCCTCCTTTGGAATGTCTTTAATTATTTCTGCCTTATAAATTTCTCCTGCTTTCTTGAAATGTTCAATTGCTTTATCACGTTTCCAAACTTCTCTACGAGTTGGATCATCTCTTTCAACAATTTCTAACATTTTTTTTTCTATTTTACGTAAATCTTCTTCAGTAAATGGATCTTTCCTTGCAAAGTCATAGTAAAATCCGTTATCAATTACTGGTCCAATTGTTACTTGAGTTTTAGGAAAAAGTTCTTGAACGGCCATAGCTAGTACATGAGCTGTATCATGTCTTATTGTTTCTAATCCCTCTTTGTCCTTGGCGGTATAAATCTTGACAGAACAGTCATTATCTATTTCATAATTTAAATCTTTTAAGTTTCCATCAACGCTAATTATTAAAGCCTGCTTAGAAAGAGATTTGCTAATTTTTTCAGCTATTTGAAATCCAGTAACTTTTGTATCAAATCTTAATGAATTCCCATCTGGTAGTTTTATATTTGGCATTAATTAATTAATTTTTTATACTCTGAGTATGTAGAAAAACACATTTTTTCAATATTAAATTTTTTTATTACATTTTTTCTACCTTCATTACCCATAGATTTCAATGTCGATTCATCTAATTGTAATACTTCAATGATTTTTTTACTTAAAGACTCTGCTTTTCCTGACTCAAATAAGATTCCAGTCTTATTATCTATAATAGTTTCATTTGAACCACCAATATTGCTTGCAATAACAGGCTTCTCCATTGATTGGGCCTCCACAGATACTCTTCCAAAAGCTTCTGGTTCAATTGAAGCGGAAACTACTAAGTTAGCAATTTTATAAGCGGCTGGCATTTTTTTACACTCATCTACAAATCTTAATTGGTTACTTAATCTATATTGTTCAACAAGTCGCATAAGTTTTTTTTTGTAAATTTTTCTACCTTGATCACTTCCCAGTATTACAGCATAGAATGCTTCATGCCCTAATTCTTTATTAACTAAATTTATCGCTTCAATAAATAATTCTTGCCCTTTCCAACTAGTTAATCTTCCAGGCATCAATATTAATTTTTTACCTCTATTAATTTCCCATTTTTTTAATAACTTATCCTCATCGGACTCCAATGTTGTCGAAGAGTCAAAGTAGTCAGTATTAATTCCTCTAAATATAACTAAAAATTTTTTTTTAGGGTCTAAGAATTTTGAATAATTGTCATTAATATGAGAAAATATAAAATTTGAGCCAGCGATAACTAAATCTGATCTTAACATTATTGAATTATAAAATTTTTTTATTGAGCTTTTAAAATTATAAGTTCCATGAAAAGTTGTGACAAATTTTCTTCCAGTAATTTTGGTTGCAAATAGACATGACCATGCAGGAGCTCTACTTCTCGCATGGACAATTGAAATATTTAAAAATAAAATAATGAAAGTTAAAATTAAAGCATTTATAAATATTAATACTGGATTTTTACTGTGTACAGGTAGCCTAATAATTTTAACTTTTTTTCTGTTAACATATTTTAGTAACTCTCCACCACTCGTGACAATATAAGAATGGCATTTTTGTTCATGCAAATAATGAGCTAGGTCATAACATCCTGTTTCAGCTCCACCAAAGCCCAATTTAGGAATTACTTGCAAAACTTTTAATTTTGAAGACATTAGCACAATTATATATTAAGAAATTATTCTAATAAACTTTTATGAGTAGGTTTAAATACATAAA
>CACIOK010000028.1 GCA_902588255.1 uncultured Pelagibacteraceae bacterium | reverse complement strand
TTTTAAAGATTTATAAAAGTATGAAAGCACTAAAGAACCAAAAGCTCCTACAGCAGCTGCCTCTGCTGGTGTAGCAAGTCCAGCTAAAATTGTTCCAAGTACTAAAATTATTAAAGAAAAAAGTGGAACAAATGAAACTAAAACTTCTTTTAAAATAACCGCTCTAGGTGGAATTTCCTCTGAAGGTGGTTTTGGCGCTAAAGAGGGGTTAAGATATGCTCTAATAATTACATAAATTATATAAAGACCTGCCAACATTAAACCAGGAAATATCGCAGCTGCAAATAATCTTAAGGGTGACAGTTGAGCGATTACAGCATAAACAATTAGCATAATACTTGGTGGAATTAAAATTCCTAAACATCCTCCAGAACAAATTACTCCTGAAGCAAATTTTTTATCGTATCCAGCTTTTACCATTGCTGGCCAGGCTAGAAGCCCCATCAATGTAACAACTGCCCCGATTATTCCTGTTGCTGTTGAAAATAGTGCACATGTAACAAGAGCTGCTACTGCCATAGATGCAGGTAAGCCATGTAAAGCCAGCCTTATTGCAAAAAACAATCTTGAAACAATGCCAGCTCTTTCAACTAAATATCCCATAAATAAAAATAAGGGCACTGCGGTCAAAACATTATTATCCATTATGGTGTATGTATTTGAGACAAGTAGTGAAAAAATCCTATTATCGAAAAGGTGTTCCATCCTCGTTGGATCAAAATAGGCGTAATAACCAAAACCAACTCCCATCGCAAGCAAAGTAAATGCAATTGGAAAACCTAATAAGACTGCAAACAGGAATAAGCACATCATGAAAATTGCTATTTCTGGATTTGTTAGACTAAATAACATCTGCTTTATCGTCCCTTTGTGAAGTCCTCATTAATACTTTTTCTGTTTCTTCAGCATCTGCTGATAATCTTTCTGGCCAGTGTCCTGTTCTTATACAAATGATTGACCTAAACACTTCGCTAATACCTTGAATAGCTAGTAAAGTTCCTGATAATGGTATCATTGATTTTGCCATATAAATTTGAATCTGTGCTGGACTATTCCAGCTTGTTTCTTTAATCTTCCAAGCTAAAGCGGCATACTCATATCCATAAAAAGCTAGAGCAATTACACCAGGGAAAAAAAATAGAAAATATAAAATTAAATCTATCCAGCCTTGAACCCGAGTTGGAAAAAGTCTGTATAGTACATCTCCTCTAACATGTGCCTCGGTAGATAAACAATATGCACCTGCCATCATGAAAATTGCACCATACATCTGCAAACTAAAATCAAAATTCCATAATGTAGGATTGTTAAATGCATATGCCATTATCACTTCATAGCAAGTCCCTCCCATTAAAATTACAATACACCAGGAAAAAGCTTTTCCCATTGAGGTGCTTAGTGTGTCAGCAAACTTTATGAAAGAACGCATCATGTTAGTTTATGTTAAATTGTTACCTTAAATCAAACAAAAAAAAGGGGACCATAGGTCCCCTTTTTTTAAATTTTAACACTATTTAGATTTTTACTTTTCCAATAGGTCCAAACTCATTTTCATAAGCAAGTTTGTAATTAGGCTGATTCATCAGCAAGTACTTCATTACTCTCTTAGCGTATGATTTTTGTGAGTCTACGATTTTCTTAAAGAAAGGATCTTTAGCAGTAAAATCGCCTATAACTTTATCCCAACCTTTTAATTGTTGAGCTAAAATCTCATCTGAAGTTTGATAAACATTTACTTTATGCTCATTCATCAACTTAGCTAAATCAGCTGAGTATCTTACCAAAGCTTTAAAGTAGTTATCGCTATTAGCAGCATAAGCAGCATTTTTCAATATTGCTTGATTTGCTGGAGACAGATTATTTAATGTTTTATTATTAACTGGTATTTCAAACATCTCTTGAGACTGGTGGAAGCTTCCTAAGTGATAATGCTTAGAAACATCTTGCATACCAAATTGAGAGTCTGAAGTTGGGTTGTTAAACTCAGCCGCTTCAATTAAACCAGTTTTCATTGCTGGTTGAATTTCACCGCCAGGTAATTGTCTTACGACCATTCCCATTGCAGTAAGAACGTTAGTTGCAAGACCAACTGTTCTATACTTCATACCTTTAACATCAGATACTTTAGTTACATTTTTCTTAAACCAACCAAATGGCTGTGCTGGCATAGGCATATGAAAAAAGCCTGTGTAATCGAAACCAACTTTTTTAATCGTTTCTTCATACAATGCTCTTCCTCCACCATATTCCATCCATCCCATAACTTCTTGAGATGACATTCCATATGAAGGTCCAGTTCCAAATAACGAAGCCGCTGCATTCTTACCATACCAGTAAGCTGTTACCCAGTGACCCATATCTACCGCACCTGAACTAACTGCTTGACCAATTTCCTTAGTCTTAACAATTGCTCCAACAGGTTGTAGATCTATTTTTAAAGATCCACCTGACATGTCACTAACCATCTTGCAGTAATCACCTGCCATTTCAAAAAAGATGTTAGCGCCACTTGGCCATGCAGCTTGCATTTTTAATGTCTGTGCTGCACCTAGGTTAACATAAGGCATTGCAACTGCTGCTGCCCCTGCTACTGCTGCCGTTTTAAAGAACTTTCGTCTTGAAGGAACTTTTCCCTTCAATGATTTTTTTTCTTTAATCATTATTTCTCCTCTTTAGTTAATTAACTTGAAATAATTAAAACATATATGAACCGTAGAGTCCTGTGCAAATTAGTCTAATTCTAAATTATTTACAACTAAGAGTAGTATACTTAGTTTAAATCAAAAATTTTGCCTGGATTCATAATATTATTTGGATCGATTGTTCTTTTTATAGATTTCATTAATGGCAAATTGTCTCCATGTTGCTCTAATAAATATTTTTTTTTATGAAGCCCTATCCCATGTTCTCCAGTAATTGTTCCTTCAGACTCGAGACTTTTTTTAATAAGAATATCATTAAATTTTTTAATTTTTTGATATGCGTCATTCTTAGATGGATCGTATGGTAGCATAACATGAAAATTACCGTCACCTAGATGACCAACCATTGGACCTCTTAATCCAAGTTTCCTAACTTCGGTCTCCGCAAATTTAACACACTCTGTGATTTTTGAAATTGGAACACAAATATCAGTGGTATAAACTCTTCCATTATTTATCAATGCTCTAACAGAGTACCAAGCATCCCATCTTGCTTTCCACATCTTGTTTCTTTTTTCTAATGTATCGGCCCATTTAAAATCACTTCCACCATTATTTTTTGAGATTTCATCCACAATTTTAATTTGCTCTTTATTAGAAATTTCATCTCCATGAAATTCAAAAAATAATGTAGGCAAAGGTTTCATATCTTCTAATTTTGAATAATTAATACTTATATCCATTTGATCTTTATTAAGCATTTCAATTCTTGCAATGGGTATACCATATTGGATTACTTCCTGTGCTGCCTTAACTGCATTTTCTAGTTCTTGAAATTGACAAACAGCGCTCATTATATTTTCTGGAATTGGTGATAATCTTAATTGAATCTCTGTAATAATTCCTAATGTCCCTTCTGATCCGATAAATAAATTTGTTAAATTATATCCTGCAGAAGTTTTTTTTGTTCGACCTCCAGTATTGATGATATCTCCATTTGGCAAAATAACTGTTAAACCTGTTATTACTGATTTCATGGTACCATATTTAACTGCCATTGTTCCTGAAGCAGAAGTGGATGCCATTCCACCGATCGCTGCATTTGCACCTGGATCAATAGGAAAAAAAACACCGTCTTCTCGAAGATATTCATTTAACTGTTCTCTGGTCACACACGCCTGAACTCTGCAATCAAAGTCTTCTGTATTTACAACTAAAACTTTATTCATTTTTTCAAGTGAAATTGTTATACCTTTATCATTACCTACCGCATGCCCCTCTAAAGAAGTTCCAGTTCCAAATGGAACTACTGGGACTTTATTTTCATTACACAGTTTTAATATTTGAGAAACTTCCTCATTAGTTTCTGGAAAAACTACCGCCTGAGAAAGTACAGGATCATATGTATCTTCTCCTCTAGCATAATTTGCTCTTGTTGATTCTGATTGAGAAAATCTGCCATTAAGAATCTTTTTAAGCTGATTTTGAAGATTTAAATTCATTCAAATATATTATTAAAAAATAAATAAAAAATATATGACTAATTAACCAAGCATTTTTTTAATATTTTCAATCGCCTGAGAAATATTGTCTTGTGATGCAGCAAAACTAAACCTTACATAATCTTTAGCTTTTTTGCCAAACGAAGTTCCTGGTACAATCGCAACCCCAGCTTCATGAAGGCATCTTTTTGAAAATTCTTCTCCATTCATTCCTGTTTCCCTAATATTTGGGAAAGCATAAAATGCACCACCAGGCAAAACACATTCTATACCTTTTATGCTATTTAATCCTTCACAAATTAGTTTTCTTCTTTTTGTAAATTTTTCCATCATGAAGTTTATAGAGTCATCTGGGCCATCAAGGGCGGCAATACCGCCGAATTGAATAGCAGCGTTTACACATGAATGATTGTTCACACAAAACTTTATTACTTGTTCAATTAGTTTTTCAGGCCAAACAGCCCATCCTAAGCGCCAGCCGGTCATTGAGTAGGCTTTACTCCATCCATCAAGTACAATTAATCTGTCATATAAATAAGGATAATCAAAAAAAGATGGCATTTTTTTTCCATCAAAAATTTGTCTACAATAAATTTCATCACTTAAAATAGCAACATTTGGAAATTTTTTTAAACCCTCTGCCAGTTCATCTATTTTATTTTTTTCAGTAAATGCTCCTGTTGGATTATTTGGATTATTTAATATTATTAATCGAGTATTTTTATTGATTAATGATAATATTTTTTTTGGATTTATAGAAAAATCTTTGTTCTCAAGCATATCTATCGGAACTGCTTTTGCTCCTGTATAATTTATCATCGACTCATATATTGGAAAACCTGGATCAGGATATATTATTTCTGCACCTGGTTCTCCAAACAATGTTATTGCATAGTACATTGTTGGCTTTCCTCCAGGCATAATAATTACTCTTTCTGGGTCAATTTCTGCATTATAAAGTTTTTTGATTTTTCTTGTAACAGCTTGTCTACACTCAATTATTCCATTTGGTAGAACATATCCGTGATGACCTTCATCTAAGGCTTTTTTTGCTGCATCTACAACATGTTTGGGTGATTTAAAATCTGGCTGACCTACGCTTAAATGAATTATTTTCTTTCCATCGGCTTCTAGTTTTTTTGCCTCAGCTAAAATTTTAAAAGCAGTTTCTGTCCCAAGTTTTTCAATATTTTTTGCAAGTCGCATTTTATTTTCTATATATTATTTTTGATGAATCAATTTCTTTAAGACTCTTACAACCCATCAACACCATATTTCTTCTAATTTCATCTTGCATGTTTTGAAGAAGTTTCTCAACTCCTTTTTGGCCACCAGCTGCTAAAGAAAATAAAAATATTTTACCGAAGCTGCATGCTTTAGCTCCGGCTGCTAAAGCTTTTAATACATGAGTTCCTCTTCTAACTCCTCCATCTAATATAATTTCTAATTTATCACCAACTGCATCAGAGATTACTTTTACTTGATCAAATGGTGATCTTGATCCATCTAATTGTCTTCCACCATGATTTGAAATCATTATAGCTGTACAACCAATATCAATAGCTCTTTTTGCATCTTCTACTGACATAACGCCTTTCAATGCAAAAGGACCATTCCATTTTTTTACACAATACTCAGCATCCTTCCAGCTCATTGCTGGATCGTATTGCTCGTTAATATATTCCATTACTGACTTTGCAATATTTGTTCCTTTATCTGTTTTTTTGGCAACATTAGATAATTCAAATTTTTTATGAGTTAAATAATTAAACACCCACTCAGGTCGCATAATAAAACTCATTAAACTTTTAAAAGTTAGTTTTGGTGGTGTTGTAAATCCTGATCTGTGATCTCTTTCTCTGTTTCCTGCTACGAGAGTATCCACGGTCAAACACATTGCATCAAACCCAGATCTTCTTGATCTTTCTATTAGATCGTCTGAAATTGATCGGTCTTTGTGAACGTATAACTGAAATAATTTTGGACCACTTGAAATATTAGATATTTCTTCAATAGTATTATTTCCCATAGATGACATACTGTAAAAAGTTCCAAATTTGTCTGCGGCTCTTGCTGAGGCCATATCCCCATCATGATGATAAAGTCTTTGCATTGCTGCAGGGGAAAGAAAAATTGGCATATCAATTTTTCTACCAAATAAAGTAGTTGATAAATCTGGTTTACCAACGCTAGCGAGAATATTAGGGACTAAATCACAATCATTAAATGACTCTGTATTTCTTTTTAGTGTAGACTCATCGTCTGCACCACCGTCAATGTAATGAAAAATTGGAGAAGGTAACTTTTTTTTAGCAAGTTTTCTAAAATCTTCAAAGTTGTAACAATTTTTCAAACTCACTATCTTCTAAATCTTAAATTATCTCTATTAAGATCGCTAATTTTGGTACAACCCATTAATTTCATGTCTCTTACTAATTCAGCCTTGTACTTTTCTATAGCTCTCTCAACGCCTGCTTGCCCGCCTGCTGCTAAAGCATAAAGATACAATCTTCCACCTGAGCAAGCTTTTGCACCCAATGATAACGCTTTAAGCATATGAGTCCCTCTATGAATTCCACCTTCACAAATTACATCAAGTTTATCACCGACCGCATCAACAATCTCAGCAAGTTGATCAAAGGGTGATCTTGATCCATCAAGTTGTCTTCCTCCATGATTTGAAACCATTATTCCTGTGCATCCAATATCTACAGCTCTCTTTGCATCCTCAACGCTCATTACTCCTTTCAGTGCAAAATGTCCTCCCCATTGAG
>CACIOK010000027.1 GCA_902588255.1 uncultured Pelagibacteraceae bacterium | reverse complement strand
TAATAAATATTTTTTTGGAATAGGTGCTTCTGTTGCATCCTTTTTATTTTTTTTTTCATTGGGTTATTTAGCAAAATTTTTCTCAAATTATTTAATTAATTCAAATACCTGGAAGGCTATAAACTTTTTTATTATTATATTTATGACTGTTTTATCCAGTTATGTATTTATGGATATTTTAGATTTAGTTTGAAAACCCGTATTTTCTTAATCTAGCATCCCCAGTTCTTGCATGAGCTTCCATGCCTTCGTACCTTGAGATTCTTGCTGCAGCTGCACCAACTTCTTTCGTGGATTCTTTTGTCATCCTTTGAAAACTTAATGTTTTAATAAATTTACCAACAAACAAACCTCCAGTGTATCTGCCAGCACCTTTAGTAGGAAGAATATGATTAGTTCCTGAACATTTATCACCATAAGCAACTGTTGTTTCTTCACCAATAAACAATGACCCATAATTTTTTAATCTATCGTGGAACCATTTTAAATTTTTAGTTTGCACTTCTAGATGTTCTGGTGCGTACTCATCACTTATTGTAGCCATCTCTTCGTCGGTATCACAAAGAATTACTTCTCCGTAATCTTTCCAAGCTGCTTCCGCACTCACCCTTGGAACTTCTGGTAACTCTGCAATTAATTCTGGCATTCTTTTTATTACATCTTCAGCAACTTTTTTACTTGTTGTGAACAACCATGCTGGAGAATTATATCCATGTTCTGCTTGACCAACTAAGTCAACAGCAACAATTTCTGGGTCTGCAGTTTCATCTGCTATTACAGCAATTTCAGTAGGACCTGCAAATAAATCAATCCCAACTTTACCGAATAAAATTCTTTTTGCTTCCGCAACAAATTGATTACCTGGACCAACTAAAATATCAGCAGGCGAATTACCAAACATTCCATAAGTCATTGCAGCAATAGCTGGAACACCTCCTAAATTTAATATTACATCAGCTCCACAAAGATCAGCTGTATAAACAATAGCAGGATGTGCACCAACACCTTCTTTAGGTGGACTGCATGTGATAATATTTTTAACTCCAGCAACCTTAGCAGTTGTTACACTCATAACTGCAGATGCTATATGAGCGTACCTTCCACCAGGAACGTAACATCCGGCAGTATTTACCGGGATTAATTTTTGTCCCGCATATAAACCTTTTGAAAGTTCTACCTCAAAATCTTGTCCATAATTTTTTAACTGAGCTTCAGCGAATTTTCTTACCCTGTCATAAGAAAATTTAATATCATCTTTTGTTTTTTGATCTAAGTTTTTTTTAATCTCTTCAATTTTTTCTTTAGATACTATAATATCACCTGAATATTTATCGAATTTTTTTGTAAGTTCTTTACAACCATCTTCTCTTGATTTTTCTAAATCATTAAGAAGATTTTGAACTATTTCTCTTGTTTTAACATCGTCTGTTGATGAAGTCTTTGGTGATTTTTTTAAGTATTTAATTGCCATAAATTTTTAAAAATTTTAAATCATTAATTAATCTAATGCAACTACTGCAGCTGCAATTGACGCAAGTCTAGCTGGTGCATCGTCTGATCTGCTTGTTATTACTACAGGAACCTTACCGCCTATTACAACTCCTGCAGCACAAGCGCCCATAAAGTAAACCATCATCTTAACTAATCCATTACCAGTTTCAACACTAGGAACTAGTATTACGTCTGCTTGGCCTGCAACGGTATTTTTTATTCCCTTTATAGCAGCAGATTTTTTTGAAATACTATTATCAAATGCGAGAGGTCCAAAAACATCAGCATTTAATTTTTCTTTTATAACAAGATCAGTGATTTCTTTTGCATCTGTGGAGCTTTGAACGCTATCAAGCACTTCTTCAGTAGCAGATAAAACAGCAACTTTTGGTCTTGCGATTCCAATTCTATGAGAAAAATCAATAACATTTCTAAGAATATGCATTTTAGTTTTAACATTCGGCATAACATTTAATGCCCCATCAGTTATTATAAGAGGTTTATCATTTTTATCTAATGTCATATGCCAAATATGACTCAGTCTTGTTTTTCCAAGTAAATTATATTCTTTTTTAATTACTTCTTTCATTAAAATATCAGTGTGGATGTGGCCTTTTACAATTATTTTAACTTTTTTTTCAGATGCAATTTTAGCTGCCACCTTTGCCGTATTATTTTCTACCGGCTCATGGATAATTTCATATTTTGAAATATCAAACTTTAAATTATTAGCACAATTTTCAATTTCATTTTTATCTCCAATTAGTATTGGTGTAATTAGATTTTCATTAACAGCATCCATTGTCGATAGCATTGGCAAAGGCATTCCAGCATTGACAATTGCTGCTGGCACACCTTTTTTTTTATGAGCGACATTTAACAAGTTATCTGGACAAATAGTTTCTTTATTCGATAACATTTTTAATATTTTTTTTTTATATATAATTTCAAATGTGTATATAGTAAGTTAAAATGTCTTAAAATGGAAATAGTTACAAAAATTGCCCCATTATCTTTAGCTTTAATTATGCTTGCTCTAGGTATGGGATTAACAGTCCAAGATTTTACCAGAGTAGTAAAACAACCAAAGGATTTTCTAGTAGGTTTGGTATGTCAGCTAATTTTTCTACCTACTATCGCTTTTGCCTTAGTGTTAATATTAGATACTCCGGTCGAATTAGCAGTTGGTTTAATGATAATAGCCGCTGCACCCGGCGGAGTTACTTCAAATATTTTAACTAAGTTTGCAAATGGAGATGTTGCTCTCTCTATATCTTTGACTGCAATCATAAGTTTATTAAGCATAATAACCGTACCTTTTATAATTTTTAAATCTATAGATTTACTAAACGCATCAGCTAGCACGAATGAAATTTCAATGACTGGTATATCTATAAAAATGTTTTTAGTAGTGACTTTACCAGTAATTTTAGGAATGATTATAAGAAGATTTGCAAATAATTTTGTTTCTTCTAACGAAAAAACTACACAAACTATTTCATTAATTTTATTTCTTATTGTTCTTTTTGGAGCAATAATTCAAGAGAGAACTAATATTGTGCCATACATGATGAAAGCTGGAACAATAACGTTCCTTTTAAACATAGTTATGATGTTGATTGGTTTTTATGTTGCTAAAGTTTTTGCAACTGGAATACAACAAAGAAAATGTATTTCTCTTGAATGTGGTCTTCAAAATGGAACACTGGCTATATTTGTTGCAACACAAATTTTTAATGATGTTGTCTTCATTATTCCCGCTGCTATCTATTCTTTGATAATGTTTGCTACTTCATTAATTTTTGTTTTTTTAATTAAAAAAACAAATTAATGTCGTCATTGTCATCAGCTCAAATTCAACAATATAAAGATGATGGATATGTTGCTCCGTTAGACGTTCTATCAAAAAAAGAAGCCCTAGAAATAAGAGAAGAGATTGAGTTAATAGAAAAAAAATGGCCAGATGAACTTAAAGGTTTAGGAAGAAATTATATACATTTAATTTCATGTATATTTGATAAAGTCAGTCATAATCCAAAAATATTAGATGCTGTGGAGAGTATCATTGGTAAAGATATACTTATCTGTGGAACAACTCTTTTTATAAAAAATCCAAAAGAGAAAGGTTTTGTAAGTTTTCATCAAGATGCAAAATATATTGGATTAGAACCACATAACTGGGTAACTGCGTGGATAGCAGTAACCGATACAAATGAAGAAAATGGATGTATGAGAATGTGGTCAGGCTCCCATAAACATGAACTTAAATATCATAATCAAAAATTTGATGAGAATAATTTACTAACCAGAGGCCAAACTATAGAAAATGTTCCTTACAACGAAACCAAACCTGTAATTTTAAAATCTGGGCAAATGTCGTTACACCATCCTGCTATTGTTCACGGGTCTGGTTTAAATAAAAGCAACGATAGAAGAATTGGTTTTGTTATTCAAAGCTATATAGGTGCTAATGTAAATCAAGTTCTAGGAAAAATGTATGTTCAGCAGGCAAGAGGTGAGGATCATTATAAATACCACGAGCACGTGGAAAGAGCTCAAGAATTAATGAGTCAAAGTGGAATTAAAACTAGAAAAAAAGCAAATAATGAGTTGTCTAAAATTTTTTATAATGGGTCAGAAAAGATAGGGAAGTATTAAATTTACAGTAAAGTTATTCCATTTTTTAAAAAGAATACAGCTAAGATAAAAACTAGAGTTATATAAATAATAAAATAAATCGTATATTTAATATATTTTTTCATAATTAGTCTTCAGTCTTACTAATAATGTTTAAATCTATATTAAAAAGCCAAAGATTTGTCACAGTGGCGTTCTGCTTACATATTTTTAAATAATTATAATTTGTAGACATAGAATTAAATATCAATATTAATAACTTTATGAAAGCAAAACAAAAACTTAGTGCTGGTATAACATTAATTAATAAAAGGTATAAAAAAAGAGAATTCTACCATTATTTTACAGAACCAAATAATGTAATAGTTATTCCAATTTATAAAAATAAATTTTTAATAGTTAAACAAAAAAGAGAACCTATAAATAAAAAAAATTATGAATTTCCAATGGGGTGGGTTGATAAAGGTGAAACCCCAATTACCGCCTCTAAAAGAGAGCTGTTAGAAGAAACAGGTTATAAAACTTTGATAATTCCAAAAAAACTACTTGAATATTATGCTGATCCTGGAAGAGGTTCTAGAAGTTGTATTTGTTACTATTCTAGAAAATTAAAAAAAATTAAAAAACCAGAAAAAAATATTAATATTTATTTTAAAAATAAGAGGCAGATTGAAAATTTAATCAAAGCAAAAAAGTTTAACAATGCATCGCATATAGCTGCATTTTATTATTATATAAATAAATTTTAACTTTCTATTTTTGGAGTTGGCAAAGGAATTATAAATTTTCCTTTAAAACCTTTTCTTTTGAGATTTCTTTTTAATTCATTTTTTATATGCCAGGAGAATAAAATTAAATAATGTGGTTTTTTTTTAGAAAGAATATTTTCATTTAATATTGGTATTTTTGTGCCTGGAATATAATTGCCTATTTTGTAAGACCCATTAATTTCTAAAACACAATCGATTATATCCTGATCTAAACCAAGATAGTTAATTAATGTAGAAGCTCTCGAGGGCGCTCCTACACCAAATATAGTTTTATTCTTATCTTTAATCCTTTTTATAATATTAAATAAATTTACTTTTGAAGTAACGACATTTTTTCTGAATTTGGTAAAGCTTTTTTTATTAAGGTATCTTTTTTCTTTTTTAAATTGATTTTTAACATTTTTAGAAATTTTATAAATACCCTTTCTGGCAGCGTAAACTCTTATAGAGCCTCCATGGGTTGGGATTTCTTTAGTATCTATAATTTCTAAATTATGTTTTTTTAAAAGAAAATTTAAACTTTCTAAAGAATAATATCTAAGATGCTCGTGGTAAATTGTATCGTACTGAACTGTTTGAATTAAAGGTAATAAATAGTGAGACTCTGAAATGAAAATCCCATCTGTCTTTAAAGTTTTTAATATAGATTTTACAATACTGTTAATATTATCAATGTGTGCAAAAACATTTGTTGCAGTTATTACCTTAGCTTTTCCATATTTTTTAACTATTTTAGACGAAATTTTTTTATTGAAATAATCTATTATTGTAGGGATACCTTTTTGGATTGCTATTTTTCCAATTTTTTCTGGAGTAACACCTAAAACTTTGTGGTTGGTTTTAAAATTACTTAAAAGATTTCCATCATTTGAACCTATATCTATAACTAAATCGTTTTTTTTAAGATTAACAATTTTTTTTGTATCATTATAAAGATCAATAAAATTTTCCCTCAATATTTTAGTGGTACTACTTGTGTAAGGATAAGAATAAGGAAATAATATTTCTTTATCAACTATGCAACCTAGTTGCGCAAGCTTAGATTTACTACAATATAATAATTCAGCAGGAAAAGAAATTTCCTCCTCAGGCGTAGAGCCAATTTTTCTAAGAGTATTTACAGGTGGAAGATATCCTAAAAAAATTAAAGAACTTAACTTATTTGAATTTGATATTTGACATCTAGTAACCGGTCTTGAAAAAGATTTTTTCATTAAGTTATTTTAATATTTTTTTAATTCCATCTTTTAAACGTATTTTTTGTTTAAAACCAAGTTTTTTTATTTTATTTATATTTGGACACCTTACACTTGGACTTCCTTTTAAAACTTTAGTTTTTTTAAATTTTATATTTTTGCCAAGTATTTTTGCTGTTAATTTAGCTAATCTAGATATTTTAATTTTTTCATTTGTTCCGATATTATAAATTTCTTGATTTTTACCTTTTTTAAAAACTTTATCAAATCCCGAAACAAAATCATCAATATGAATGAAAGACCTGATTTCTTGTCCTGTTCCATAAATAAGGAATTTTTTTTTATTTCCCAACTTTTTGAACCTATTAATAAACTCAGGAATCACATGTTCATTACCCATATCTGCGCCATAAACATTGTGTGGTCTAAAAATAATAAATTTTTTTAAAAATTTTTTAGAGAAATGTATTCCATAAAGTTCTGAAATAATTTTTCCTCCACCATAAGAGTATCTTGGGTTATGAATATCTGGTATTTTAAGCATTTCCTCCTCATCTGTAGGAATTTTTAAAGGGTTCTGATAAACTTCAGAACTAGATGCTAAAAAAAAATTTTTAACTTTTTTCTCTTTTGAAAATTTTAAAATATTTAATAAACCATTTACAGCAATATCTAATATTTCAAATGGCTTTTTATAAAAAAATTTAGTTCCATTTACGTAAGCTAGGTGTATAACAATATCAAAATTTCCAGATATTGATTTTAATTTTTTATAATCTCTTATATCTCCCTTTTTAAAATTTATTTTGTGAATAATTTCTTTTAATCTCGTTATCTTGCCTCTTGAATTATTATCGTAAACTGTAACTTTATATCCACATTTGACAAGATATTTTGTAATAGCTGATCCAATAAAACCACTACCGCCTGTTACAAGTACTTTTTTTTTCATTTTTTTTTATATAAAATTATATCAACCAAGTGGTATTTTTTTATAATAACTAATTTGAAATTTTCAAATTCATTTCCAGTATTACATTTAAAGTAGTTCAAAGGCAAATAGCATACAGCCCATATTTTTTGCACATCATTAAACTGTTTTTTTTCGATAAAAGTTAGATTTTTATACTTTGAATAAC
>CACIOK010000026.1 GCA_902588255.1 uncultured Pelagibacteraceae bacterium | reverse complement strand
ATGCAAAACAGCAAATTATAATGGCATACCCCGAACAGAGTATTGTTCATATTATTGTAAAAAAATATGTTGTTAATGATTTAGATTATAAGTTTGCGCCTATAGATATTGCTTGTAATAAAATTTCCTTAGAAATCAAATTTATTTGCTTTCCAAAAAATTTAATAAAAAAAATAGAAATTTTATTTAATAATTATCAAATTACAGTAAATAAAATAATTTGTACTGGTTATGCAAAATCCTTTATTAATCATACAGATGAAGAAAATATTTGTCAGATTGGTCACAAATTAAAAAATGGTTTTAATAAACAAGAGGTTGTAATAATTCCAAAAAAAATTGAAAAAAAAGGTTTTTTTGAGAAACTTTTTCATTTTTTTAAATAAAAACCTGTATTTTCTTGTAACATTAGTTGTTTTTTAATTTTTTCTTTTAACTTTATAAATTGCTGATGTCAGTTTTAAATCAAAAAACAATTAAGAAACCTATTACTTTTAAAGGAGTTGCGCTTCACTCAGGGCAGCTGGTTAATATAAAAATTAAACCATCCCCACCAAACACTGGAATTGTCTTTAAAAGAACTGATTTAAAAATTAACAACACAGTAATACCTGGTATTTTTAATGTAAGTAGTGCAATTTTTTGTACAACAATATCAAATGATTATGGTGTAAAAATTTCTACAATTGAACATTTAATGGGAGCCTTTTATGGTACTGGAATAGATAATGCTTTAATTGAAGTAGACGGAGATGAACTTCCAATTTTAGATGGTTCAGCTAAATCTTACATTGAAGAAATAAGCAAAGTAGGAATAGAAATTAGTAATCAACCTATTAAAGTTATTAAGATTGAAAAAAAAATTAATTTTAAAGAAGAAAATAAATCCATTTCTTTAGAACCAAGCAAACTGAGCCTAGATATAGATTTTGAAATTAAATATGATAACCCTTTAATTGGCACGCAAAGAAATTTTGTTAAAGTTTATGAAGACGATCTTTCAAATATTTTTAATTCAAGGACTTTTTGTTTGTTTGAGGATATAGACAAATTAAAAAAAATGAATTTAGCAAAGGGTGGCTCATTAGAAAATGCAATTGTAGTTCAAAATGAAAAAATTTTAAATAAAGGTGGTTTAAGAAATAAGCTTGAATTTGTAAACCACAAAATTCTTGACTGTATGGGAGATTTGTATTTGTCAGGCTACAAAATTATTGGAAAATTAACTTGTTCGCAAGGTGGACACAAACTTACAAATCAATTATTGAGAAAAGTTTTTGAGAGCAATACAAACTTTTCAATTATAGAAGTTAGAGAAAATAAAATCCCCCACTCATTTATTAATAAAAGATATCTAAAATCAATAGCTTAAAGGTTTAGATTTTTTATTAAAATCTGATAAAATTTTTTAATGATCTATTTTAAGAAATTTTTTATTATATTTGCATGTGCATTGTTGATACATTCATGTTCAGGAAATCCTGATAAAGTTGAGTCAATAATTCAAGACGATGATTTAGATCTTCAAATGATATCTGCATATAGACAAGGTATGGATGCACTTAAAAAAGGAGATGTTTACTATGCAGCAAAAAAATTTAGTGAAGCAGAACTTTTATATCCACAATCTGAGTGGGCAGCCAAAGCAATTCTAATGGCATCTTATGGTTATTTTTCTCAAGCATACTACAGTAGTGCAAGCGATGAATTAAATAGATTTATAAAAAAATATCCTAAAGATCCTAATTTAGATTACGCCTATTATCTTTTAGCAATGTGCCATTACGAGAGTATTGTTGATGAAAAAAAAGATTTAAAACCACTTTTAGATGCAAAAGATAGTTTTAACACGGTAATTAAAAAATTTCCTCTGACAGATTTTGCCATTGATTCTAAATATAAACTTGATTTGATAAACGATTTATTGGCTGCTAAAGAAATGTATATTGCAAGACATTATATAAAAAAGGAAAAATGGATAGCAGCAATTAACAGGTTAAAAATTGTAGTTAATCAGTATGACACAACCATTTACATTGAAGAGGCACTTCATAGATTAGTCGAAATTCATTATAAAATTGGTTTAACCTCTGAGGCAAAAAAATATGCTAATACATTGGGATATAACTATTTATCCAGTGAATGGTATAAAGAATCGTATCGTGTATTTAATAAAAACTATAAAATAAATACAAAAACTACAAAAAAGGAAAAAAAGAAACTTAGAGATAAAATTAAATCATTTTTTTAATAGATGAAAATTTTGAAAATTGAGAAAGAATATTTAAAAAAAATTAAACTTTTTCAAGAATATAACAAATATTATTACGATAAAAATAACCCAAAAATAACTGATAGTGCATTTGACCTTTTAAAAAAGGAAATAATTGAATTAGAAAAAAAATATAAATTTTTAAAGTCTGAAAACTCCCCATCAAAGACTGTAGGTTTTACACCATCAAAAAACTTTAAAAAGGTAAAGCATAAAATTCAAATGTTATCACTATCCAACGCTTTTAATGAAGAAGATTTAAAAAATTTTGAAAAAAAAATATGTAATTTTTTAAGTTTAAATGAAGGTACTGAAATAGAATATAGCGCAGAACCAAAAATAGATGGCATTTCAGCATCGTTAACTTATAAAGATGGAAAGTTTGTGCAAGGCCTATCAAGAGGAGATGGCAAAGAAGGCGAGGATATAACAGAAAACTTAAAGACTATTAAAGATATACCAAAAGTTATTAATGAAAAAAATTTTCCTTCCGAAATAGACATAAGAGGAGAAGTTTTTATTCAAAATAATGATTTTAAACAGATAGATGATAAATTTGCTAACCCAAGAAATGCAGCATCAGGAAGTTTAAGGCAGAAAGATCCAACTGCAACAAGCAAAATTCCATTAAAATTTATCGCTTATACATTTGGATTTATAAAAGGAATGAATTTTCAATCTCAATCTATTTTTTTAAAAAATTTAAAACAATGGGGTTTTAAAGTTAATGAATATAATAAAACTATAAAAGGAATTAAAAATTTAATTTTAAATCACGAATATATAGAAAAAAAAAGAAAAGATATAAATTTTGATATAGATGGCATAGTTTATAAAATAAATGATTTTGAATTACAAAAAAGACTTGGGTATGTAACTAATGCACCAAGATGGGCTATCGCACATAAATTTTCAGCAAACAGTTCTGTTTCAAAAATACTTGATATAGAAATTCAGGTAGGAAGAACTGGAGCTTTAACTCCAGTTGCTAAAATTAAACCGGTAAATATCGGAGGAGTTATTGTATCAAATGCAACTCTTCACAACGAAGATGAAATTATTAGAAAGGATATACGAGTTGGTGATACTGCAACTGTTGAGAGAGCAGGTGATGTAATACCTCATGTAGTTTCAATCGATTTAAAAAAAAGAAAAAATAATTCTAAAAAATTCGTTTTCCCAACCAGGTGCCCTTCCTGTGGATCTGCAACCGTGAAAGATTTCAATGAAATTACAAAAAAAAAAGACGCAGTAAGAAGATGTTCTAGTGAAGGTTTTGAGTGTAATCAAATTGCAAAGGAAAAAATAAAACATTTTGTTTCTAAAGAAGCTTTTAATATTGATGGATTTGGAAAAAAAATAGTCGAAAATTTTTGGAAGCTTAAATTAATAAAATTTCCACAGGATATTTTTAAATTAGATTATAAAAAAATAAAAAACTTGGATGGATGGGGAAATTTATCAACATCCAATTTAAAATATGCAATAGAAAGCAAAAAAAACATCCCATTAGATAAGTTTATTTACTCTTTAGGCATAAGACACATAGGACAAGAAAATGCGAAGCTTTTAGCAAGACATTTGAAAACGGCAAATAATTTTTTCAATTTATCTTTAAATAAAGATACTGATGAGCTTAAAAATATTGATGGAATTGGAGATACTCAAATTAAATCTATCGCGAATTTTTTTTTAAACAAAACGAATCAGAAATTTATAAATGAACTAAAAAAAATTTTAGAAATAAAAGACGCCACTCAATTAAGCCAATCCGGTTTGTTGAAAAATAAAACATTTATGTTTACTGGTAAACTACAAGATATGAGCAGAGCAGAGGCAAAATCAATTATAGAGGAAAATTCAGGAAAAATAATAAGTAATGTTAATAAAAAACTTGATTATTTAATAATTGGGGAAAAACCTACTTCAAAAAAAAATCAATTTAGCTAAGGAATTAAACATAAAAATTATAACTCAAAAGGAATGGTTAAAAATGTTAAATTAAATTTGCCAACCATTTTTTTTCTTCTTTATTTAAAAATTTTGATATTTTTGCATAAACGTTCAAATGGTATTTGAATAAATATTCTTTTTC
Source organism: uncultured Pelagibacteraceae bacterium (assembly GCA_902588255.1). Taxonomy (GTDB): domain Bacteria; phylum Pseudomonadota; class Alphaproteobacteria; order Pelagibacterales; family Pelagibacteraceae; genus Pelagibacter. The sequence continues at coordinate 2,880 of CACIOK010000026.1, read as the reverse complement.
TTTCTTATTTAATAAATCAAAGTTTATTAGGTCTTTTTCAATAGGAGCCAATGTAAGATTTTCAAAATTTAAATTTTTATTATGTTTTTTTATAAAAACTAAATTTTCAATTCTAATCCCAAAATGTCCTTTTTTATAATAACCTGGTTCATTACTTATAACCATTCCCTCTTCAAGTTTAACAGAATTATACTTTGAAATAGACTGTGGTCCTTCGTGAACATTTAAAAAAAAACCAACTCCATGCCCAGTACCATGAGCATAATCTAAACCATCTTTTTTTAAAAACTGTCTAGCTCTTATATCTATTTGTTTACCTTTGTTTAATTTATTAATATTTGTAGTGACTACTGCAATATGTCCTTTTAAAACTTTTGTAAAAATATTTTTAATAGAATTTTTTTGTCGTGAAAAACATATTGTTCTAGTTACATCAGTTGTTCCAAAGTTATATTGACCACCTGAGTCACATAAAAAAATATCTTTTGTTTTTATAACTTTGTTAGAAGTTTTTGTAGCTCGGTAATGAACAATAGCACCATTAGATCCGGCTCCTGCAATTGTATTAAAGCTTGGAAATAAATAGTTTTTATTCATTTTTCTAAATTTTTCTAATTTTTTTTCAGCATCAATTTCAGTTATTTTTTTTTTATTTTTATATTTAATCCAAAAAATAAATTTTGTTAGAGCTACACCATCTTCAATATGTGCATTAATCATATTTTTTATTTCTGCTGAGTTTTTAACTGACTTTAATTTATAGCAAGGATCATTTTTAAGAATTATCTTAAATTTTGATTTTATAATATTTTCATTTTTTATTGAGCAAGTTAATGGATCAATTATAAATTTTTTACCTTTAAGACTTTTTACAACTGTTTCAAAGTTATCTGGTTTAATTATTTTATAATCATTAAGTTTTTTTTCTTTTATAATTTTTGAAACTTTTTTTTTATTTACAAATAAAAAAATTTTGTTTTTTCTGCTGATAATTATCCTACAATTAGGAATAGGACTGTTTGGGTTATCATGACCTCTAATATTAAGTAACCACGCTACATTTTCTGGAGCACTAATGAATATATAATCTGCTTTATGAATTTCCATTTTTTTTATAATTTTTTTAATTTTTGAGACATGACTTTCACCAGTAATTTTTTTATTTAGAGAAAAGAAAGGTTTAGAAGCAAAATTTTTTTTTTTATAAATTTCGTCTATTAAATTTTTTGATATTGGTTTTAAAGTTGATGTATTATTAAAATATGCTTTTAATTGCTTTTCTGTAAATAAAGTGGGATCAAAACCTATATTGAGATTTTTTATAATTTTATAAGGAAGAAACCTATGAATTTCTATTATCTTAAAATTTTTACCCGACTGTTTTTTTGCTTGAATTGTGTATCTTCCATCTACAAATAAAAAGTTTTTATCTTTTAAAATGATTGCTAATCCTGCGGACCCATCAAAATTTGAGATAGTTTTTAACCTATCTTGACTTGAATATTCACCAAAAAATTCATCATTTTTTGGAATTATATATCCATCAATTTTATTAGTAGAAAATTTTTCTCTTAATAAATTAATTCTTTTACTAATCATTTTAATTTCTTTTGGTATCTTATCCAGCCTGGACTCCTAATTGGTTCCTGTGACTCGAAATCTTGATTGAAATCAAATTCTTCATCGTTATTTATTTGATCTTCTTCATAAAAACTATTCTTTTCTATATTTTTTTCAGGCAACTCATCTAAAAATCTTGATGCCATACTATCAATCCAGTCTCCTTGATAATATCTGTTCATCGAAAATGAAATTATTGCAATTTTTTTTGCTCTGGTAATACCAACGTAAGCTAATCGTCTTTCTTCTTCTAGACCGTCTTGTCCTTTTTCATCAATAGATTTTTGATGAGGAAACAAGCCTTCTTCCCATCCTGGTAAAAATACTACATCAAATTCTAATCCTTTGGATCCATGCATTGTCATTAAATTTACTTTTTCACCATCCCATTTTTGGTCAATAGAAGTTGCTAACGAAACATGTTCAAGAAAACTTTCTAAGTTATCAAATTCTTTCATTGCATTTAAAAGTTCTTTTATATTTTCTAACCTATTTTCATTTTCTATATCTTTTTTTTCTTTTAACATTGATGAATAGCCTGACTCATCAAGTATTATTTGCATTAATTTAACATGATTTGTTTTTTTTATTGTTAAATCATCTCTCCATTTAGACATCATATTGAGGAAAGAGCTAAGTCCAATTTTTGTTTTGGGTTTTATTAAATTTAATTCAATTAGTTTTCTTGCTGCCAATTCTAGACTTAATGAATTTTTTTTACCATATTCATTAATTTGTTTAACTGTAGTGTCTCCGATTGATCTTTTTGGTGTATTTACTACACGCTCAAAAGCTAAATCATCTTTACTTTGGTAGATTAATCTAAGATAAGAAATACAATCTTTTATTTCACTTCTTTCATAAAATTTAATACCACCTATAATTCTATAAGGTAAACCAATTTTAAGAAATCTTTCTTCAAATTCTCTAGTTTGAAAAATAGCTCTTACTAAAACTGCAATATTATTTAGAGAAAATTTTTTCTTAAGTTTTTCAATTTTGTCACCAACTCCAGTTGCTTCATCCTTTCCATTTCTAAAACATTCAAGAGAAACTAGATCTCCGTTGATACTATTAGTATAAAGATTTTTCCCAACTCTATTTTTATTATTTTCAATTAATTTTGAGGCTACTGATAGAATATTTTGAGTGGAACGATAATTTTCCTCTAATCTTATAACTTTTGTATTTTTATAAGCTTTATCAAATTCTAAAAAATTTTTTATTTCTGCACCTCGCCAACTATAAATTGATTGATCA
>CACIOK010000025.1 GCA_902588255.1 uncultured Pelagibacteraceae bacterium | reverse complement strand
TTGGATTATTTCAAGTCTTAGCTTTAATTCCTGGTGTAAGCAGATCGGGAATAATAATAACAGCTGGAAGGTTTATTAAGTTTGACCGATATGACGCGACAAAAATTTCTTTTTATTTATCTATACCCGCTATAGCTGGTGCAAGTTTTTTAGGTTTGAAAAGTATTACATATGAAAATTTTGATTTTAATATTATGATTTTATTTTCTATACTATTATCCTTTTTATTTTCTTTTTTAACAATAAAGTATTTTTTAATATTTGTAAAAAAATTTACTCTAAATCTATTTATCATTTACAGAATAGTTCTGTCATTTGTACTGTTTTATATAGTATACGCTTAATTTTTTTTTATTTCTGGAACTAATTGTGAAATCAGAACACCAATTAAAATAAAAGTACATCCTAATATATTATTGAAATTTAAAATCTGACTTAAAATAATCCAAGCAGCAGCTGTTGCAAATACTCCTTCCAAAGAAAAAATTATTGCTGATGGAGCTGGTTGAATATTTTTTTGAGCATAAATTTGTAAGACAAAAGCTATGCCTCCTGACAAAACTCCAGCATATAATATTTGAATTTTTTGACTTAGAATATCAACCAATACAAATTCTTCAAAAATTAACCCAGGTATGAGTGAACAAATCGAAACGACAAATGTTTGAATAAGACCTATTAATATTGGAGCATTAAATTCTTCGATGATAATACCAATAAAGATTATGTGCAAACTCCAAAATAATGCACAAATAATTACAAGGGTATCTCCAAGTCTAACTGTAGTATCTTGAAAATTAGTTAAAAAGTAACCACCAATTACACACAAAACAACTGATGGCCAAACGCTCCAATGTATTTTTTTTTTAAAAAGAAAGAAAACTATAATAGGAACCATTGGAACATAAAAAATGGTAAAAAAAGCTGCATTTGCAACGTCAGTGTAAAGAAGTGCTACTTGTTGAAATACAGATGCAAAAAATAAAAAGACTCCAATAGAAAATGATAGAATTAAAAATCTTTTCTTATTCTTTGTAATAATTTTAATTGTATTTTTTTTTTCTAAAAATAAATAAAAAGGTATTAAAGCAATAAATCCAACAAAGAACCTAACTGAATTAAAAACATAAGGCCCAATATTCTCCATTCCGGTATCTTGAGCAATGAAAGTAGTTCCCCATATAAATGTACATAATAAAGCACTGATTATAGATGCTGATTTTGACATTTAAATTGCAAGCCTGTATGCAAAATTCTTACCAAGATTTTCTTTAAGCTCATTATTAAATCTTGCAGCCTCAGCACCATCTATTATTCTATGATCATAGGATAAAGATAAAGGTAAAATGGTTCTAGTTTTAAATTCACCCTTAATAAATTTTTGTTTTTTCTCTAATTTTCCAATACCTAAAATCGCAACCTCAGGATAATTAATTATTGGTGTAAAATAATTACCTCCTATCCCACCTAAGCTTGTAATGGTCATGGAGCCTCCAAAAAATTCTTTTTTATCAATCTTTAATTTTCTACACTTATTGCTAATTTCTTTAAGTTCATCGCTAATCTGATTTATGTTTTTTTTATTAACGTCTCTAAGTTTGGGTACCATCAAACCATGCTCAGTATCTACAGCTATACCTATATGAAAATATTTTTTAAATGTCATTTTTCCTTGTTCTATTTCATCAATAGAGGAATTAAATGATGGAAATTTTTTAATTGTTGCAACAAGTGCTTTTGTTATAAAAGCAAGTGGAGTAATTTTTTTTCTTTCACCTGTATATACATCTTTTAAGGATGTTCTGAAGTTTTCCATTTCTGTTACATCAGCTTCGTCATGATTTGTAACATGTGGAATTGTTGTCCATGAATAAGAAAGATGTTTAGCGGCAATTTTCTTTATTCTTGGAATTTCTTTTATTTCTATTTCACCAAAATCAGAATGAGGAAATTCATTTTTATAATTTATGTTTTGTTCAGTTGTTTTTTTTGAAGATTGGTCTTTTATAAATTTTTTAACATCACTTTCTATAACCCTTCCTTGTCTTTCACTGCCCGTGACTAAATTTATGTCTAACCCTAGTTCTCTTGCAAATTTTCTCACATTAGGACTAGCAGATATTCTTGTTTTTTTTTCGGTCATTTATATCTTGGTTGGAAATGGTTTTTCTGCATCAATTTTATATTTTATCATTGCTTCTTTTGCATGTTTTGTTGGAATTAACTGCTCTTTTGAAAGTACGCTAAGAGCATATGCAACAATATGCTCTTTATCAACCTCAAAAAATTTTCTTAATTTTTTTCTAGTATCGCTTCTACCAAAACCATCGGTCCCTAAAGAATAAAAATTTTTTTTTGTATATTGTCTAATTTGGTCAGAATGACTTCTCATATAGTCTGAGGCAGCTAAAATTGGTCCTTCTTTTTTTTTAAAACATTGTTCGACATAAGAAACTCTTTGGGGCTTATCTGGATTTAATAAATTGTATCTTTCAACCTCCATTCCGTCCCTACTCAATTCATTAAAGCTTGTAACGCTCCATATTTCACTGTCAATTTGATAATCTTTTTGTAATATTTCTGCTGCAGCCATAACTTCTCTTAAGATTGTTCCTGATCCCATTAACTGAATTTTTGTTTTTTTATATTTATCAAATTCTTTTATTTTATACATTCCTTTTAATATTCCTTCCTTGCAATTTTTATCTTCTGGCATTGCAGGGTGTGGGTAATTTTCGTTCATTGTTGTAATATAATAAAAAACATTTTCATTTTTTTCGTGCATTCTTTTTAATCCTTCTCTAAAAATGACTGCAAGTTCATAAGCAAAAGTAGGATCATATGATTTACAATTTGGTATTGTAGATGCAAGCATATGGCTGTGGCCGTCTTGATGTTGTAATCCTTCCCCAGCAAGTGTCGTTCTTCCAGCTGTTGCACCTATTAAAAAGCCTCTAGCCTGGCTGTCACCAGCTGCCCAATTAAAATCTCCTGTTCTTTGAAATCCAAACATAGAATAAAAAAGATAAATTGGTATCATTTCAATGTCATGATTAGAATATGCGGTTCCTGCCGCAATCCAAGATGACATTGAACCAGCTTCATTGATGCCTTCCTCTAAAACTTGCCCTTTTTTATCCTCTCTATATGAAAATAAATTTTCAGCATCTTCTGGTTCATATTTTTGACCTTCGTGAGCATAAATACCTATTTTTTTGAAAAAACCTTCCATTCCAAAAGTTCTTGCTTCATCAGGTATTATTGGAACAAGTCTTGGAGAAACATTCTTATCTCTTAATAAATTTGTTAATAATCTTACTAATACCATTGTAGTAGACATTTCTTTTTTTCCAGTAGACTCTTTTAAAAAATCAAAGATATCTTTAGGAGGAGCTTTTATTGGTTTAGAATAACTTGTCCTTTCTGGAATAAAACCACCGAGTTTAATTCTTCTATCTTTAATATATTTAATTTCATCAGAATTTTCGTTTGGTCTAAAATATTGAATTTCTTGTACCTGCTTATCTGTTAAGGGAACATCAAATCTATCCCTATAATACATTAAATCATCTATATCTAATTTTTTTTGTTGATGACTTGTATTTACACTTTCTCCAGTTTTGCCCATTCCATAACCTTTTATTGTTTTTGCAATTATAACAGTTGGACTACCAGTATTTTTTATTGCTTCGCTGTATGCTGAATAAACTTTATGTGGATCGTGACCTCCTCTATTTAGTCTCCAAATATCTTTGTCAGATAAAGAAGAAACTAATTTTTCAGTTTCAGGATATTTACCAAAAAAATTCTTTCTCACATACAAGCCATTTCTTGCTTTATAGGCTTGATATTCTCCGTCGACAGTTTCGTTCATTATCTTAACCAAATGCCCAGTTTTATCCTTAGCTAATAATGAATCCCAATAAGATCCCCAAATAACTTTTATGACATTCCACCCTGCTCCTCTAAAAATTCCTTCAAGCTCCTGTATAATTTTTCCATTTCCTCTTACAGGTCCATCTAGTCTTTGAAGATTACAATTTATAACAAAAATTAAATTATCAAGTTGCTCTCTTGCTGCCAAACCGATAGCACCCAGAGATTCTGGCTCGTCCATTTCACCATCGCCAAGAAATGCCCAAACTTTTCTATTTTGATCTTTTATTAAACCGCGATTAATTAAATATTTCATAAATCTCGCTTGATATATTGCAAGCATTGGACCAAGACCCATTGATACAGTGGGGAACTGCCAAAACTTTGGCATTAACCAAGGGTGTGGGTATGAGGATAAACCTCCAATCTCTACTTCTTGTCTGAAGCTGTCTAATTGTTTTTCACTTAATCTACCTTCAAGAAAAGCTCTAGCGTACATACCGGGTGCACTATGACCTTGAAAATAAATTAAATCCCCACCAAATTTATTATTTTTACCTCTCCAAAAATGATTCATTCCAACATCATAAAGAGTTGCTGCAGACGCAAATGTTCCAATGTGGCCACCAAGTTCTGGAAATTTTTTATTAGCTCTCACAACCATTGCTGCCGCATTCCATCTGATTAAAGATCTAATTTTTCTCTCAATATTTTGATCGCCAGTAGACTTGACTTCTTTTTCTGGAGGTATTGTATTTATATAAGGAGTGTTTCTTGATAAAACTAAATCTGATCCTTGTTTGTAAGAATGCTCTATCAGTTGTTTTATTAAAAATTGGGCTCTTTTACTTCCATCATTTTCCAGAACTGAAGAAAGAGACTCTATCCATTCCTTCGTTTCAACTGGATCGATATCTCCTGCTGAATTTGCTAAATTATTTTTTTCTTCAGCAATTTTAATAGGCACATCAGGCACATCTATATTTTCTTTTTCTGCAATTAATGTTTTTTCAGCTTGATTAATTATACTTTCTGTATCTTTAGGTATATTTTCTTTTGCCTGAGCTTCCTTTTTTTGATCACTATTTTCATTTTCGACATTTACTGTCAAAACTAAATCATCTTTTGAAACTTTATCTCCAATTTTAACATTAATAGATTCTATTTTTCCCTCTAAGGTTGACGGTATCTCAACACTTGATTTATCGCTCTCTATTGTAATAACTGGATCATTAACAGAAACCTTGTCACCTTTTTTAACTAAAATCTCTATGACCTCTACTTTTTCGAAGTCCCCAATATCTGGAACAAGTAATTTTTTATTCATTTTAATAGTTATAATTTTACCACATTTGAAGCCTTTTTTGGACAAGCTTTAGTGTCATATTTTAATAATGTTAATAAATTTGCTAAAAAAAATAATTAAAACTGAATACAACCAAGATCTAGATGCTAAAATTTGGATACAAAAAATATTATTAAAGAAAAATTTAAGTTCTTTAAAATATTAATCCCTTTCAACGCACATTGATATTCCCATACCACCCCCAATACACAAAGTCGTTAAACCTTTTTTTAAATCTCGTCTTATCATTTCATGAACTAATGTAACTAGTATTCTTGCGCCTGATGCGCCAATAGGATGTCCTAAAGCAATAGCTCCTCCATTGACATTAACCTTTTCAATTGGAATTTTGAGTTCTTTGATTACTGCTATGCTTTGAGCTGCAAATGCTTCGTTGGACTCAATTAAATCTAAATCATTTATAGACCATCCTGCTTTTTTTAGAGCTTTATTAGTTGCAGGAATTGGTCCTGTTCCCATGAGAGCAGGTTCAACTCCACAAGTTGCCCAAGAAATAATTTTAGCTAAAGGTTTTATATTATTTTTTTCTGCCTCTGCTCTATTCATTAAAAGAACTGCTGCCGCTCCATCATTTACTCCTGATGAATTACCAGCTGTAACAGTTCCATTTTCTTTAAAAGCAGTATTAAGCTTAGAAAGACTTTCCTCTGTAACATTAGCTCTAGGATGCTCATCTAATAAATTATCTCCTTCGATTATTTCCTGTTTAAATTTTTTTTGCTTTATTGCTTCTTGCGCTTTTAATTGAGAGGCAACAGCAAACTTGTCTTGTTCTTTTCTTGAAATTCCAAATTTCTCAGCTACATTTTCTGCTGTAATTCCCATATGATAATTGTTGTAAGCGTCTATTAAACCATCTTTAAGCATAAATTCCTCATTTGAATTTGTCATACTTTCTTGTCCCCCAGCAATAACTATCTTTGCATCGTTAGAAATAATTGATTGATAGCCTGCTACAACAGCTCTTAAACCTGAACCGCAAACTTGGTTAATAATATAAGCAGTCTTATCATTTGGTAAGCCAGCTTTGATCGCAGCCTGCCTTGCAGGGTTTTGACCTGTATTACCAGTTAAAACTTGACCCATTATTACTTCATCGATGGCGTCAGTTTGAATTTTTGATTTCTTTAGAATACTTAATATGACATTAGCACCTAACTCATGAGCTTGGTAATTTGACCATATACCTCTTAGTTTACCGATAGCTGTCCTTGCGGCAGATACAATTACTACATCTTTTAAATTTTTTACCATATAAATACAATAATTCTTAAATAGTAAAATTTCATTAAAAATTATATATATAAGTAAAATTATTAATTGCGCCTGTAGCTCAACTGGATAGAGCGCTTGGCTACGGACCAGGAGGTTCTGGGTTCGACTCCTAGCAGGCGCACCAAACGAGGTGATAAAATGCTAAATTTATTTTCTAAAATTTCACTAGAAAAATCAGTAATATACTTTTTTATAATAGTTTTTATAATTTTATTAATTTTAACATTTATACTTTAAAAATATGCCAAAAGAATTTGAACAGATCAGTATCAAACCAGGTTTTATGAAGCACAATGGTGGACTTTTGTTTAGAGAAATTTCTGAGACTGAGTATGAATTTAAATGCTTAATTTCAGAAAATCATCTTAATGCTGCTGGTATTACTCATGGAGGGTATGTGGCTGCTTTAATTGATGCTGGCTCTGGCACCGCTGCACATAGAGCTGCAGGAAATTCGCCATGTGTAACGATATCTTTGGACTTAAAATTTATTGGGGCAACAAAAGTTGGAGATGAAATTGTTGGCTTTACTAAAATTCAAAAAAAAACAAAGTCACTAGTTTTTTTAATTTGTCATCTAAAGTGCAAAGATAAAATTATTGCATCAGCCTCGGGAGTATGGAAAATATTAAATATTAAACCTTCTAACTTGGGCCCTGGGGGTTAATAATATTTTTTCTTCGATAATTTAAATACCCAAAGATAACTAAAAATAAAATAGATACTGGATATACAAGAACTTTATTCGGTCTATCTAAATTTTCAATTTTAAATTCAGTAATATAGTCTCCAGTTTCTAAACCTGCTTTCTTAGCTTGCCCATTCCATTTTAGTGTATCTATAATTATTTTATCATTTTCTTTAATTAAATTAATTCCATATTCTTCTAGATTGAAGCCATTCTCAAAACTATTTTTTTTAACTACA
>CACIOK010000024.1 GCA_902588255.1 uncultured Pelagibacteraceae bacterium | reverse complement strand
ACATTAATGATACTTCATCAATGTTTTTAAATTTTGGTTTAGACTCAAATACAATTAATAAAAAAATTAAAGGTGACAGCGATGTTGTATCTTCCTCAGTAAGTTATTTTAAAATACTAGGAAACCACTATCTGTCACCATATTTTTATTGGAATCGACCTAATTATAGAAAACAAGAGGATTCCAATTCAAAAGGTGTAGGAATAAACAATACTTTAATTATCAACGAAAAAAATAATATTAATTACAGTATAGGTTTTGCGAAAACCTCATATGATAATAACTTAACCTATAGCACAGCGAATGAGAGTAATAGCGACGTATATTCAAGTTTTCTTAGATACAATTATAATGTTACAAATAAAATTCAATTAGGTGCAAAAATTATTTTAAATAGAACTGAGACTTTAAAAGAATTTGATAGCTTTGATTCAAATGGTTTTAGTATTTTATATTCGCAAATATTACCATTCGGAACTTTGAAATTTAAAAATACATATCTTCAAAATAATTATGATGATAAAGAAACGTTTATAAGTACATCCATAACAAGAAATGATGAAAGTTTAGTTACATCAATATCATTAGAAGGACAAATAAATCAAATCCTTCCAGCTTTAAAAACGCTCAATAAAGATAATAGTATTTTTTATTCTTTTAAATTAAAACAGTCTGATGTAAGTTCAAATATAGCTAACCATGATATTTTAAGAAATTTTGTTACTTTTGGACTAACTAAAAGGATTAATTTAAATGTACAGTAAAAAAATAATTATTTTATTAATTTTTGTATTGTTGCCAAATTTTGCAAATGCGAATATATCAAAATTTATTGGTGTTGTAGGTGCAGCCATTGGAGAGATTAAAAATCAAAATAATGAAAGCTTGGTTGATGGATCAAAAATATTTTTTGGAGATACGATTATCTCAAAAGAAAAGTCAAATGCACAAATACTATTTCTTGACCAGACAGTTTTAACACTTGGTGAGGATACAGAAGTAACTATAGATGAATTTATATATGATCCTAAAAGTAACAAAGGATCTTTCATTTCTAATGTTAAGTCTGGCACTGTTAAATTTATAACTGGACAAATAAGTAAACAAAATCCTGACAATTTAGAAGTAAAAATTCCATCAGGTGTATTAGGTGCTCGTGGTACAGAATTTATTGTTCTATCGGAAAATGAAAATAAAAGTACAGTTGTATTATTGGGGCCAGGACCAGAAAATACTTTGGGAATGATACCTGGAAATCTAATACTTTCCGATGGGATAAACTCTATAAATATTACTAATCCTGGATATGAAGCAATGGTAACTAATTAAATGAAAAAAATACTATTTATATTCAAAACAATTTTTATAATTGAGTTAATGATTTCTTTTGGATTTGCAGAAATTTCGACTCCTACACCTACAACTGTTCTTAATAAAATTGCGAGTTCTATGAGCCATTCAGCACAAAATGATCAACAAAATATTTTGGAAATAACTAATGCGACATCAAATTTACTAAATAGCTCTGAACTTACTGCAGGAATACAAGAGTCAGCTGAAAAATATGGATTAACAATTGACTCAGAAGCAGCAGCTATTTTGGCAGGTATCGATACGTCTAGCAGTGAATCTATAGCTAAGGCACTTGCATCAATGGATGCTAATATAGGCTGGCTGGATGATGATTACGTTCAAACAATTGATCAGGATACAATTATTTATGATTCAGAGTTTCAAACTTTAACTAAAGTAACTGGGGGAGATTTAGAATATGCTTCTAGTAATGACGTATTTGATCCAAATGTAGCACAACAAGTAAGAGCTCAAACTTATGTAAATTTTAAAAAGAGAACCATATTTGCTGTCGTAGATACAAAAGTAACTCGAACAGGTACTTCAGATGAAATTGAAATAAGTTGGAATACAGGAACTGCTTCATTTAGTTCATTGCCTATCGTAGCTACAGCAGATCAACGCCTTAAAAAGGACGGAACTTCTCACGATGTTCCTTTTGGAACCAACATTGATGCTTCAAGTACATTTAGTACTATGAAAAAAAGTACAACACAGCTTCAGGATGCTTGTGCTGTTTCAACTTGTGGGGAAGGAGATTATTGGACTGTTAAACAAAATTTTATTGAGGAATTTAATAACGATACATCGGATACTAGTTCAAAAGGCGCAATATACTTTTACGGTAAATTTACAACTGCATCAGAAGGATCTGAAGGGACTGGAATTTTAGTTTTAGAAGGTGGTCATACAGCAGACGGTGCTAACGAACAAACATTTGTAGAGTCTATTGAGAGATATGAAGCAACTGCTACCTTGATTGGAAAAGCTGCGGAATAGCAATCTATTACAGTATATTAAATATGCTTTTATTTTTTTGTATATCTGTATCAGCATTTAACGTTTTTATAATTGTCTATGCTTATTCGCTAAATTTTTTTCCAAAAAAATGGAGAAAAAAAGTAAACCAAGATACCTTGGTTGGTTTAGCTTTAATTTTTGTTACTATGACTACAATGTTTTCTTGGATTATATATTCTTATCTTAAAATTTTTAACTAGAAACCGCTTTCTCTCCAGCTTCCCCTACTTGCCTCAACTTCTCCAGCTGCAGCTAAAACTGAGTATAGAGTTTCAGCATCCTCTTTAGGACCCGCAACGTTGGCAAATAATTTATCTCCAAATATTACGAGCTCTGATAAAATACCTTCTCTAACAAAAGTACAATTTTTTCCGTTTGCAGCACCACCTCTAGTTAAAAGGTGTGAATTATTTGATCCACATTCGTCATCTGCAACACAGATGTAAGCATTACCAATATTGCACGGGTTAGCTCCTTGAGGTGGTTCGTAGATTGGAAAATAGACTTGGCCTTTAAATAAAGTTGGTGAAGCTGATAATTTTCTAAATGTATTTGTGCTACCTTCGTTAGGTCCCTTATCATCCGGTGTATCTAAATGTACTACCCATGCTTGCTGTCCTGTTGTCGGTCCATCATCACAACTGATTTTACCAGTTGTGTTTTTACAGATGACAGCATCGTCAACGCTTGGGGCCTTATCGGCACCTGTATGTGCATCAAATAAAAACGTATCTTCAGTTTCTCTTGGTATGTGTACAGTGTTTAAATGTTTAAAATAGGGATAATCTGGGTCTTTAATACCATACAAAATATTATCCATTTTTTTCGAGCCACCACCTATATCATTAAAGTTTCCAGTTCCACCAAATAACCAAAATTCTCTCGTTGTTTGTCCAATCCCTGCATCCATTGAAAAATAACTGTACCTTTTATTTTTTGTATCAGCATTTAATCTAAATAAAGTAGTTTGATCAAAAAGATCTGCATCATTTTTAGTAGAGCTTGTTAAATTTATTTTTGTTATCTTTCCTTCAAGGTCATTAAAGTAAACCATTGCGCCTCTCCAAGGAATGTTAAACGCTGTGTCTGGTGTTATAACTACGGCTGATGAAGGTAAAGAGTTACCAATATCACTTCCATTTGGAGTGGTCGCCCCAGCAATAGATGTTGCTGGTTTTGTAACCACGGTTGTAGTTGTTTCTACTATATCACCGTCGTCATTTTCAATTGAAGTTGTTACTTCTTCTGTTACAGCTGCATTAGTTTCAACTGTATCTATGATTGTTATTGGGCCTCCATTAGATGTACTTCCAAAAATAGTACCAGGTTCAATACCGCTTTCATCATCTCTATCTAAATTTACTATAAATACTGCTGATCCAGCACATAAATTTGTAGCACCCATACCTGCTCCCATTACTGCAACATATTTATCATTTCTCGAGTCGGTTCTATTGCCAATGTCTTCTGAAGGAATTCTAAATATTCTTGGAGCTGACCAAGTTTCCCCTAACTGACTATAATCATATTGCTCTGGAATATCGGCAGCTGCGGTACATGATGTTGCAATAGTAAATTGGTTTGTAGCTGCAGTCTCAAGTGGACTACCACCTGCATTATAAGTCTTCTCAGTTGGAAATTCTATTACTAAGTTGTCATTTACATATGATGCGCTTGTAAAATCTATTGTCACTAAAGTTCCAGCAACTCTTTCCGTAACTTTTAATGATGACTTGGGCACAGTTCCATCAGCATTTGCTTTAGGTTTTAAATCAGGAAATCTAAACTTTGTACCTTGAAAGCATGAGGCTGTTCCTAGTGCATCAGAATGAAATAAATTTGTTGTAGTTGCAACTTCATTGGTTTGACAAACTGCTATAGCATCTTGATTAGCACAATCTTGTATAAGATCAGGATCGTCTGAACTATCACAGTAAGATGCATGATCTGGATCAAGCGAGTCATCGCCTCCATCTGCCGTAAAGGCTGTATCTAAATTTTCACCCGCTCTTTTTGCTTCTAAAGAGTCTTGAATACTGACTGAACCTGATGAATAAGGATGTGTAGTAATTTGACCTTCGTGATCAGCCATATAAACAGTACTATTAATCGCATCATTAAATACACTAAACATATGTATAGGTCCTAAATTATCTTTTAAAATAGGATTGGTTACATCTAAAACAGAAAACCCTGCTCCACCTCTTCCATATGGAACAAATAAAATAGTATGCCAACTTTTTTGATCCTCTAGTTCTCCCTCTTCATTAATTCCTTTAATAAAAACATCATGAACCACTGGAGAGCCATCCACACCAAAAATTGCATTCGTTCCACCTTTAGAACCATCAATTTTTCCACTAAGATCTGCATTCATTATTCCAGGAAGTAGCCCAGCAATGAACGGTGGAATAAAACCCCATTCCTCTTTACCAGTTTCAGCATTAATAGCATGGAGCACTCCACTATTAGCACCTGCATAAATTACGTTTCTTCTTGTGGCATGTTGTTGTTGAAAACTTTGATAGTTATTAGTTGCTCTAAAATAAGCTTCTTCGTTTGCACCAGTAAACTGCGTGCTTGCATCAGGTGGACCTACTTCTATTAATTGTGAATGATAAATATCTCCAAGAACATGGTCTCTTACTTCTGTAACGTTACAATCTCCGTCATAATCAAAGTAATCAGTTCCTTTCATGAAATTAATTAAACCTAAAAGATCATCAGAAGTTCCATCATCACCTACATATCCTCTTGTTGCACAGTATGATGTTGCATTGTGGTAGTCAGTAATATTGTAACCAAATAATTCAAATAATTCAGTTATATCATCTGAATTGTCTGTTTTAAAATTATCCCAATTACCAATATAAGGTGATCCAGGTATTGCGCTCCATAAATTTCTTGTATCAGCAGCGTCTGCTATTGAGGCTTGTTTTTTTATTTCAACCGATGCATCCCAATTTCCAGGAGCGTCTACTTCGTGAACAACAGTTCCGTCTGCATTTAAAGTTTTTCTTAATATTGTCCCTTGCCACTCTCCAAATTGTTCATAAGCAAATTGTGCTTGATATAAAGAACCCCCTTCTTGAACAGTTGCTGTAATTGATGGAGCGGTAAATGATAATCGTTCAGCAAGTATCTGCCTAATTTTTGCAGTTAATTGAGTTTTTAGCGACTCTGGTGTATCAGCAACTATTGTCGGTTCACAGTCAGGGCTATCAGAGTCTCCCCCTGGGCACGATCCTGCAACAGCCATTGCATCAAAAATTTCCATACCACGGGTATTAATTCCACCTCCATAAGCAACAAATAAAGTTTTAATTGGATTTTCTTTGTCCCTTAATGCTTCAATTCTAGGAATAGCGGAGGTATTATTTCTCATCATTCCATCACCAATTACAATTACATAGTTTAATTGGCACTCTGAGTCTTCATCGTATGCCTCAAAATCGTTTAAAAAGTAATCATGAGCCATGATAGAATAAGCGTTGGCATCAGTGCCCCAAGCCAAACCTTGAGGAATAAGATTGTCTAGAATTCTTGTATAACCTTCGGCGCTTATTCCTACATTTAAACATGAGTCTCTGTTACATTGTGTTGATTGACCATCTGGATGAGAGCCATTCCAACCACCATAATATGTACAACCATCACGAAAATGACACCATCTTCCACCTCTAGCTCCTGTTCTTGGACCTCCTGTTTCTCCTGCATTCCAGTGCCCATAACCAAAGTGAGCACCACTTGTTAAAGTTGTATCACTTATAATTGCACTCATTGCTTTTTTAACACCAACCCATCTCGATACATTTCCACCACCCATTTGAAGTAACCAAGCAGTGTCTCTATTATCTGCGGTGAACAAATTTTCGTTGAAGACATCTATAGTTCCTCTTGTTGTTCCAACTAAAATTCTATCCGATGTCACATGAATGCCAACTGGTTGGTTAAATCTAACGTTGTTAGCTGAAAGAGCTCCAGAAGCCTCAATATTTGCTCCATTATCTCGTCTTCCTTTGCCTGCTCTTGCTAATATTGTATACGTTGTATTTGTATCAAGCCGAACTTTTTGAATTGCATGTCTTCTTGCTGAAGCTATATATAAAATATTATCATCATCAGGTGAAACATCGATACCTAATACGTCTGCTAATTGCGTATCTAAATTTCCACGATTTACTCTAGTATAAAGTCTGGAAGCTGCATTATTAGAAATTCGATAAGCATCACCATCTCTTTCCATGCTATACCCATATATATGAACTCGACCTAAATATAACATTGAGGCGTCACTGTTGGCTGCAATTCTCCAAGTAAGCCTACCAAGACGTGCAAATGAATTATTAAGATTTCCTGTAAAAGTTTGTACACCGCTACTCATGCCTGTATTTAAATTGAATGATACAAAGGCAGATGAGTTTCCATTTCTACCAGTAACGAACAAAAAGTGTTCGTCTCCTATTTGTTGATAATCCAATCCCATAATTGTAATTCCAAGCTCTAAGTACATTAGACAATCCTGTCCATTCTCAGAATATCCGACAATTGCTTGATCATCTCTTAGTTGACGATCGTTAGATCTGAAGAAAAATATATCCGTATTTGTAAGTGCTCCATTATCGGTAGTTAATTCTTCTGCAAATCTTATATCGGCAGTGTGCCGTGCAACCGTATTTTTTGTTATGGCTCCACCATAGCCCATTCCTGTAGATGATATTTGGCATGAGTCGGACGCATTACCAGTATATCTTCCAACATTATCATTAAACTCCCTGTTTCTAGATCCATCAGCATTAAACTTTACTACTCCATTATTTCTAAACTGTGATGCAAGTATATCTCCATTTGAATCGTAAATTGCATTTGGAACATACTGAATAGCATCTCTATTGCTCATTCTTCGTCTCATACTTGCAGAACTATCAATTAAAATTAAAATATTTGCAGGAACATCTCCCTCTCCTGAGCCAGGAGGAACTGGTTTTGCATTTACTTTTGCTACATGAGCAATTTCTAATATTATAAATACAAATAAAAAATATTTTGCAAAAATTTTCATAAATTAATTGACCGCGAAAATAACGTCCTCTCCTACTGTAAAATCTATCAATTCCTCAGTTGAAATATCAAGGGTTTCGATTGTTCCATTAAATTCTTTTTGTTTTGCATAAAGTATTTTCTCTTGGCCAACACTAATATCTTTATAACCAAACCAAGTTTTACTTTTCATTTCCTGACTTAAATTACCATAAGTATTATTAGCAAATTCATATATTTCATTTTCTTTCACACCGACATCCATTGTTTCTACTCGAATGCCAACAACTTTTGATTTGTAAACAAAAACGTTTATATAAGTATTTTCTAAATTACTTTTTGGGCAATAATCAGCTGTATAACCCACATACTGAACGGTAGCCCATTCATCAAAGTCTTCCTCTGAATATCCATCAATAATGAAAAAAGTATTTTGTGCTTTTGAAACAGAAGTC
>CACIOK010000023.1 GCA_902588255.1 uncultured Pelagibacteraceae bacterium | reverse complement strand
ATATTTAGGAATATATATAAATAATAAAAAAAAAATAATTTATAGTATAAATTAGAATGTCAGAAGTAAGTATTTATTGCTGTACTATAGAAAACTGCAAAATACTCGAAAAACTACCGTCATATATAACACCTGTTGGACTAGGAAATAAAACATTTCCTGAAAATTGGGAAATTGAAAAAAATGGTGAAAATATATCAGAATTAAACAGTTATTATGCGGAGCTTACAATGTACTACTGGATGTGGAAAAATAAATTTAAAAAGTATGATAGGGATGACTTTATAGGCACATGCAAACACGATCTTTTATGGTTAGATAAATTATATACAAGAAAACAAAAAGTGATTTTTTCTAATTTATATCAAAATCTATTAAAAGTTAACAATGAAGCATTTAAAAATAAAGATATCATAGTTCCTCAAGAAATTATTTATACAAACAAAACACTATTCGATGATTTTAAAATATGTCATGGTGAAAATTTAATACACGAAGCAATTAATTTTTTACCTATAGAGGAAAGAAACCCTTTTGAAAAACATTTAAAACAGAATTCATTATTTATGGGACTTATGTTTATTACTAAAAAAAAATATTTTGAGGAGTATTGTGAATTAATATTCCCATGGGTAGATAAATGTTACAATTTTTGTTTAGAAAAGAAATTATTGAATGGATACAACATAAGATTGCCAGTTTTTTTAGCTGAAAGATTCTCGTCGTACTGGATGTCAAAATTTAATAATAAAAAAACCCTATCTTTTGCTAGATTGGGAAATTTTCATATTTCAAATAAATTAAATTATTTTTTAAATACAACAAAACTTCCATTAACTTTTTATCAATATCCTACTTTATACAAGTATTAGCTTACAAAAGACTTGTATATTTATTGTATTTTTTTTACTGATAATTCACGGCGTATTATATAAACACCAGATAAAATAATTATAAAAAGTCCAAGAAAAGTCCAATTATCTGGAAAATTATTAAAAATGTAAAATCCTAATATAATATTAGTGACAATTTCAAAATATCCCAAAGGAGCTAATTTTGATGCATCAGCGAACTTGAGTGAATAAATAAGCAAAAGATGACCAGCGCAAGCAAAAATGCCCATTAAAGCGAGCCACATCCATTGAGAAAATGTTGGCTGTATCCACACTATTGGAACAACGAATGATCCTATTGAGGCCCCTACTATACCTGTTATTAATAGCGTTAATAAAGGGCTATCTGTAGAATGAAGTTTTCTTGTAATAATAAGATATATACCATAAAGGAATCCCGTACCTAAAGCAGCTAGCGTTGCTAAATTGACATCTAAAAATCCAGGTCTAATAACAACTAAAGTGCCCATAAAACCAAATAAAACTGCAGTCCATCTTCTAAATCCTACCTTTTCACTTAAAAAAAAGGGTGAAAAGGCTGTAGTAATTAATGGCGCTATAAAAGCTAAAGTTAATGCTTTAGCCATAGGAATAATTGAAATTGAATAAAAAAAACAAATATTTGCAAAAAATAAAGTCAAACCTCTTAATAATTGTAATTTTGGATTTTCTGAAAAAGTTAAGTTTTTTTTAAAAAAAAAAAACATTAATGGAAAAATAAAAAAAACAGTAAAAAAATATCTAGCCCATGTTATTTGGAAAAAGGATAATTCCGCTGATAAATATTTAGCTATTGCATCCATAAAAGGCAGTATTATCCATGCAGATAAATTTAGTAAAATAGCTTTCATTTAAGAAAAATATTTTAAAGCACAAAAGACAACTAAAGGTACAGTTATAAAAGACATAATTGTAGATACAACAATGGTACTTGCAACACTATCAATAATTTTTTTTGGGGAATAAATGCTAGCAACCAAGTAATTCAAAACTGCACTAGGCATGGAACATTGTATTAACAAAACGCCTGCAGCAAAACCCGAAAGATCGAAATAATAAATTAAACCTAACCCGACAAAAGGCCCAATTAACATTCGTGCACAAGAACAAATAATTGCTTTATTTAAAGAAAAAACTTTTAATCTTGTCAATGCTATACCTAAAGACATTAAAATTAGAAAAATAGTGGCAAACATAAGCCATTCAGTTGTATTAATAACGAACACTGGTAAATTAATATCGTAAAATAAAATAAAGGCGGAAATTAAGATTGCGTAAAAAGGTGGGTTTTTTAAAATTACATTTAAATTAAACTTTCTATCAGCAAGAAAAACACCAAGTGTAAAATGAAACAATATAATTAACGATGTAATTGCAGCTGAAACACCAAGCCCTTCTGATCCATATGCAAAAAGACATATTGGGACTCCCATATTACCAGTATTTGGTAAAATAAGTGGTGGTAACTCTCTTACTATATCTTTTGTTTTTAATAAAAAAAGTGTTGGGATGCCAATTAAAGCAAAACATATAATAGCTAGCAAGTAGTACCAAAAATAGTCTTTAAAAATATCAAAAGTAATACCTGTGGAAGTTACAGCAAAAATAATCATTGCTGGTGTTCCTATATTTGCAGCAAAGTTTGTGATAAAGGTAGTATCAATTTTAGGGTTATTTTTTCCAAGATAATACCCAATACCTATTACAAAAAAAACAGGAAATAATACTTCAAAAAGCTTAATATATATTTCCATTAAAACAATCTAATCAAAACAGGTGATTTCAATATATTTTTATTAGATTTAAATGAATTCATGCACTTCTTTGAATTATACTCATCAATGTTATGAGTAATAATAATAATTGATGCTTTTTTTTTGGAGCTATCAGGTATTTGAATTAATCTTTGGACTGAAATTTTGTACATTGCGAGCTTTTTAGTAATTTCAGATAAAACACCAGGTTTATCTTTAACTTCAAATCTTATATAAAGTGAATTGATATAATTATTTACGTTATAGGGCTGTATTTTTTTTCTTTTAGATTGAGTTAAACCAAAGGGGTATTTTATATTACCACGAAGTATTGACAAAAGATCAGACATTAAAGCAGATGATGTGGCTCCTGGACCAGCTCCCTCACCCTGTAAGACACTTTCACCAACGGGTTTTCCTTCGATTATTACAGCATTCATTACACCACTAACGTTGGCAATATAAGTATTTTTTTTAACTAAGCATGGATGTACACGTTCAAATAATTGATTATTTATTAATTCTGTTATGCCGAGTAGTTTTATCCTCAAATTAAGTTGATCTGCAATATCAAAATCTTTAGATTCGATATTTTCAATACCTTCCATTAAATTGATATTTTTTGAAATTTTTTTATTAAAAGCAAGCGAAGATAAAATTTTTACTTTTGCAAGAGCATCGTAACCATTTAGATCAAGTTTAGGATTTCCAGGTTCAGCATAACCTAAACGCTGAGCCTTTTTTAATACATTTAAAAATGTATCTTTAGAATTTTCCATTTCTGATAAAATGTAATTGCACGTTCCATTTAAAATTCCATAAACTTTTGTAATTTTATTTGTAGCCAAACCTTCTTTAATTGTTCTTAATACAGGTATTCCTCCAGCAACAGAAGCTTCAAACTCTAAATTTACTTTATTTTTTTCTGCTAGACTTGATAGGTAATCTCCATGCTTTGAAATAAGCGCTTTATTAGGTGTTATTACGTGAATCTTGTTTTTTAATGAAAGTTCTACAATTCTTTTAGATATTCCATCAGAATTACCAATAACCTCAAATAAAATATCAATTTTATTTTTTTTAATTATATCTATAGGGTTTTTATAAAAAATTTTTTTATCTATTTTAAATTTTCTTTTTTTATTCGGATTTTTAGCAGATATTGCGACAACTTTTATTTTTTTTCCTGTTTTTTTCTCAATATCACTCTTTTTATTTTTTAATTCGTTAAATAGGTAATTTCCAATTTGACCTAAACCAACCACAGCTATATTTATACTTCTTTTCATAATTAATTATCTATATCAGGATATCCAGATTTATTTGAATAACTTATCACTGAGTTTTTAAATTCCTCGAAGGAACTATCATTTTTTTTTATGTTAACTACTTTTATAGGTTTTTCTATATTTTTTTTTCTTTTTTTAACTGTCTTTTTTTTCATTTTTATTAATTTTTTTTGAGCTTTTTTTTCTTTTTTTTCGCTTTTATCAATTTCCTTAGTGAATTTTTTTTTCTTTTTAGGAGGATTAATTATTTTTGTATCAGAATCTTCATTAGATTTAGTGCTCATGATATTCGCTGATGAACATTTTTCTAAGTTTTCATTGATGCACTCTAACGATATATTGGTATCCCAAGAATTAGCTGGTTGACTTATTATTAGACACAATGCAAGCACAAAAAACTTTTTCATATAAGACCTCGACTTTCAGGTAAACTAAATTTAATATTCATATTTTGAACTGCTTGTCCTGAGCCACCTTTTATCAAGTTGTCTAATGCGGATAAAATTATGTATTTATTTTTATACTTTGTTTTACAAACTGATATATGACATTCATTAGTATTAATAACATCATTTGTACTTAAATAACTATTCATTTTTTTAATTTTAACAAATTTTTTTTTAGCAAAAGTTTTCTTTAGTAAGTTGTTTATTGTTTTTAAAGAATTTCCATTACTAGATTCAAAATATATAGTGCTCAATATACCCTTAAACATTGGAGATAAATGAGGAGTAAAAGTAATATTCATTTTTTTCTTTTTGGTATATTTTATAATTTCTTGTTCAATTTCAGAATTATGTCTATGGAAACCAACACCATAAGCTTTAAGTGAATGATAGAGGTTTTTTTTTGCATAAGTTTTATGAACACCTCTTCCCGCTCCTGAATATCCTGACTTTGAATCAACTATTATATTTTCTAATTTTATCATATTTTTTTTAATAAGTGGAATTAATGGCAAAAGTATTGATGTAGGATAACATCCTGGACATGAAATAATCTTAAAATTTTTAATAATTTTACCTGTAAATTCTGGAAGTGAATAAATACTTTTTTTAATATTTTCTGAAGCTCTATGTTTTTGTTTGTACCAGAAAGAATAACTTTTAGAACTATTTAATCTAAAATCTGCAGCGATATCAATTAAAATATTTTTTGATAATAATTTTTTAGATAAATCTTGAGCTTCGCCATTAGGTAAAGCTGTAAATATTAAATCAACATTTTTAAGATAAGATTTATTAAATTTTACAATTTTAGGTAATTTTTTAAATTTTAAAGATTTATCGTAAAAAGATATATCTTTACCTACAGAAGTTTTTCCGCAAAGATATTTAATAGAAACATTTTTATGTTTATATAAAATCCTTACTAGTTCAATTCCTATGTAACCAGTAGATCCAGCAATTAATACGTTAATCTTAGACATTTTTTATTATAACAGTTAATAGAGAAAAAAAAATTATCTTTTAGAAAATTGAAAGCTTCTTCTAGCTTTTCTATGACCATATTTTTTTCTTTCTACAGCCCTAGAATCTCTTGTGGTTAGTTTTTCTTTTTTTAAAGTAGGTTTTAAGCTCGAATCAAATAATAATAATGCTTTAGAAATACCATGAACCATAGCACCAGCTTGACCTGTGTGTCCACCACCTTTAACACTGCATCTTACATCATAACCAGTAGATTGATTTATAATTTCAAAAGGTCTTAAGATTTGCATTTTGTGATTAGATCTCTTGAAGTATTCCTCATAATTTTTTCCATTTACATAGATTTTTCCAGAACCTTTTTTTAACCAAATTTTAGCTATAGATTTTTTTCTTCTACCTGTTGCGTACATACTGTCTTTAAAATCTAGTTTAATTGAATTTTGATTCATTAAATTTTTAATTTCTAGCTATATTTTTGTTATTCAGTTTTGTTAAATCAATAACAGTAGGATTTTGAGATGCATGTGGATGATTTTCTCCAGAATACATTTTAAGTTTAGTTAATTGTTTTCTTCCTAAAACTCCACCAGGCAACATTCTTTTTACAGCTAGTTTAAGACTTTCGTTAGGTTTTTTTTGTAAAAGTTTTTCAGGTGTAATTTCTTTAATACCGCCTGGATGTCCTGTATGCCTGTAATATTTTTTATTTTGAAACTTCTTTCCAGTGAATTTAATTTTTTCAATATTTTTAACCACTACAAAATCACCATGGTCGACATGTGGACTATATGTATTTTTATTTTTTCCTCTTATAATCTTAGAGATAATTGTAGCAAGTCTTCCTACAACAGCATTTTTTGCATCTATCTCAAACCAATTTGAAGAAATCTCACTTTTTTTAACAAATTTTGTCATTCAGCAGGATTAATACTTCTTATTATCAAAAAGTCAATTATTAGGTTGTATAAAACTCTTTAAAATCAATAACAAATCGCGCTTTTTTAATAACTTGCACCATACATCAAACTTATAATAAACTAATCCTACGAAAATTTTTTCGAGGGTTTAAAAATTAATTGTGCACCTTGAATTATCAAAAGCACAATATAATAAAAAACAAAGGGGAAAAATGACAAAAACTATTAAAAATCCAGAAACAATTGCTTTGCACGGTGGTGATTATAGAAGTGATCCAGCAACTACAGCTGTAGCTGTGCCACTATACAGAACAACATCTTACCAATTTAAAGATACTGAAAATGCTGCAAATCTTTTTGCATTAAAAGAATTCGGAAATATTTATACAAGAATAATGAATCCAACTAACGATGTATTAGAAAAAAGAGTTGCTGCTTTAGAAAGTGGTCTCGCTTGCGTAACTGTTGGTTCGGGACAAGCAGCTTCTACATTTGCCATTATGAATGTATGTCAATCAGGTGACAACTTTATAAGTTCAACGGATTTATATGGTGGAACTGTTAATTTATTTACACATACATTAAAAAAACTTGGTATTGAATGTAGATATGCTGATCCTTCAGATCCAAAAAATTTTGAAAAACTTATAGATGAAAAAACAAGATGTTTTTATGCTGAAACATTACCTAATCCATATTTAAGAGTTTTTCCTATACAAGAAGTTGCTGATATCGGAAAAAAACATAATATACCTTTAATTATGGACAACACTGCAGCGCCAGTTATTTGTAAACCAATTGAACATGGGGCAGCAGTGGTGGTTCACTCATTAACTAAATTTATTGGTGGTCACGGAACAGTTATTGGTGGATGTCTAGTTGATGGTGGTAATTTTGATTGGACTGCTAATCCAAAAAGACAACCAAATTTTAACGAACCTGATGCAAGTTATGGAGGTGCTGTTTGGGGAGAAGTTGTTCCTCAGTTAACAGGTGCTAATGTAGCTTTTGCTGTCAGAGCAAGAGTTTGTTTATTAAGAGATCTAGGTGCGCCTTTAGCTCCAGACAATGCGTGGGGAATTATCCAAGGTTTAGAAACTGCTCCGCTTAGAATGAAACAACATTGTTCAAACGCTGAAAAGGTTGTCGATTTTCTAAAAAAACATAAAAGTGTCGATAGAGTAATCTATCCAACTTTACATGAAGGTGAAATTGCTACTAGATCAAAAAAATATCTTAAAGGTGGCAATGGTGCGCTAGTTGGTATTGAGGTTAAAGGTGGAGTTGAGGCTGGTAAGAAATTTATAGAGTCCTTAAAAATGTTTTACCATGTCGCAAATATTGGTGATGCAAGAAGTTTAGCAATTCATCCGGCTACAACAACTCATAGTCAGTTAACACCAGAAGAACTACTTGCTGCTGGGGTAACACCTGGTTATGTGCGATTATCAATTGGTATAGAACACCCTGATGATATCATTGAAGATTTAAACCAAGCACTAGCATCTTCAGGAAAACCGGGTCTTAAAGCCGTAAGCTAGATTTTGTATTTAAGTATAAAAAATTAATACAAGAACTAACTAAAAAAATTGAACTTATTTGGTGCATGGAAGCTGTAAAAATCTGTGCACCATATAAAAGTGTAACTATACCTAAAAAAATTTGTAAAAAAAGTACGCCCCCAATAATTTTAATTATTGGATAAAAAAAGGTAAGCTTATTATTATAAATTTTAAAAAGGACATATAAATAAAATAATAATATCAAATAAGCTAAATTTCTATGCATAAACTGAACAAGAGACGGGTCATTAAAAACGTTACTGCTAAATAAATTATTATAAACGTTAT
>CACIOK010000022.1 GCA_902588255.1 uncultured Pelagibacteraceae bacterium | reverse complement strand
ATTTTGATAAAGAATGGTTAAGAGAAAATACTAAGGATAACATAAGTGAAAAAAATAGCTGGTACGGAGAAAATACATTTTATTATTGGCTATGGAAAAATGAATTAGAGAAAAACTTTGATGTAGATTGGATTGGGTTTTGTCATTATAGAAGATTTTGGCTTAAAGATAGTGAAGAAAAAGAGCAACAAAATTTTAAACAATCGATTGTTCAAGAAGCACCAATTGAGTGGAAAAATCATGAGGTTGTACTTAGAGATGAGGTTTATGTAAACTCTACGAAACTAAGTAAAATCTTAAAATATGGCAAAAGACAATTAATAAAAAATCCTTTTGTTTTTTTATCTAAAAAAACAATGACTGTAAAAGTTCATTATGACATGTATCATGGATATGGAGAGATGGATAAAGCTATTGAATTATTAGATGATGAAAACAGAGAAGATTTTAGAAAATGGGTAAATACAGCTGAGTCCTTTAATGCTAATAATGTCTTTATTTGTAAATCTCATTCACTATACAATGATTATTGCAAGTCTCTATTTAAGTGGCTTGAAAGATGTGAAGAGATATTTGGTTTTGATCCCAACAGATCATATAGTCGGATTAGAGTCTATGCTTTTTTAGCTGAGAGATATTTAAGCTATTGGTTCAAAAAAAATTCAAATTATATATTATGGCCCATGAAGTTTCATGATATCACGAATGATAATATGAACTTTTAATTTTAAATGAAAAAAAAACTTTTTTTGTCTGGCGTAGGTGGAATGTTGGGTGAAGCATTTTACAAAGTTTTCTCAAAAAATTATGAATTAAAATGTACTGATATTATTGTTAATGATAAATGGCTTGAGCAATTAGATTTCAGAGATGCAGAAAGATATAGTTTATTAGTTGAAAAGTTTAATCCAGACTTTCTTTTTCATATTGGGGCCTACACTGATTTGGAATTTTGTGAGAAAAATAAAGAAGATACATTCAGAACAAATACAGATTCTGTAAAAACAGCAGTTACTATAAGCAATAAACTAAGCATTCCCTTACTTTATATCAGCACAGCAGGTATATTTGATGGAAATAAAAATTCATATGATGAAGATGACAAACCTAAACCAATAGGTACCTATGCCACATCAAAATATGAGGCAGAAAAATTTGTAATAAAAAATTCCAAAAAATTTTTAATTTGTAGAGCTGGATGGATGATGGGTGGTGGACCAAAAAAAGATAAAAAATTTATTCAAAAAATAATCAAACAAATTAAAGATGGAAAAAAAGAGTTATTTATCGTTGATGATAAGTTCGGAACTCCTACTTATACTTATGATTTTGCCAAAAATACAGAAGCTCTAATTGATACGAATAATTTTGGTTTATTCAATATGGTTTGTGAGGGTAACACGAGCCGATTAGAGGTTGCGGAAGAAATTTTGAAAATTTTAAATTTAACTGATGAAATAAAAGTTAATAAGGTTAAATCAGATTATTTTAAAAAAACTTTTTTTGCAGAAAGACCTAACTCAGAAAATTTAATAAATAAAAAATTAAATCAAAAAGGCCTAAATTTAATGAGACCATGGCAAGAGACACTTAGAGAATATATAAATACTTCATATATAAAATATTTATGATTTAAGGAGAGATGGCCGAGCGGTTTAAGGCGCACGCTTGGAAAGTGTGTGTACCCTCACAGGTACCGTGGGTTCGAATCCCACTCTCTCCGCCAGCTATTTCATATTATTTTTGGTGATGGTACATGAATAATAAATTTTCCACCTTTTTTAATAAAATTTTTTTCCTTTTTAAAAATTTCATCTTTAAAATTCCAAGCTCCTAAAAAAACAACATCAATATTTTTTTTGTTTAATTTTTTGTATTTTTTAATCAAGATTTTGCTACCAGGTAAATATCTATTTATTTTATAAGATGTTGTATCATAAAAATAATCGATAAATTTATTTCCTATTTTACAATAGTTTAATACAGTACATGACTTTGCTGTGGCTCCATACCCGATGATATTTAATTTTTTCTTTTTCAATTTTTGAAAAATGTTCAATAATTTAATTTTAGATTTTTTTACTTTATCTGCAAATATTTTATAAGTTGAAATTTTATTTAAACCAAATTTTAGTTCTTTTTTAATTTCATTTTTTACACTTTTTTTAATAGTATATAATTTGTTTATTTTTTTTTTAATAAAATACCTATTTGAACCACCATGAGTTGTTGTATTTTGAACATCAAAAATTTCTAAATCAAAATTATTTAAAATATTTTTTAATGCAATTGTTGAAAATACGTATATATGTTCACAGTAAAATTGATCATATGCAACATTTTTTATACACTTGAGAAGTGATGGGTCCTCTAATATTAAAACTCCCTTTTCTGATAAAGAATAATTAATAGCTCTAAAAATTTCATTTAAACTTTTAATGTGGCTTAAAGTGTTTGCAGAATATATTAGTTCAGCTTTTTTATTTATCGTAATTTTTCTTGCCAATTTCATACTCCAATACTCAGAATAAGTGGTATAATTAATATTTTTGGTAAGTTTTGCTAAGTTTTTACAAGGCTCAACACCCACTATATTTTTTTTATTAAAATTTTTCATAAAAACTCCGTCATTACTTCCAATTTCTATTATAAAATTAGGCTTGAAACGTTTTTTAACTTTTGTTGTTAAATCTTTAAAAGATTTTCTCATAGTTTTAGACTCTGATGATTTATAAGGATACATATTGTTAAACATTTTTTCTTTTGGAACAGTATTAACAATTGAAACAAGATAATTTTTTTTATTAAATGCCACCTCAAGTTTAAATTTTTTTTCTTTGTGATTTAAATTTTTCTTTTTTAGGTATGAGTTAGCAAGTGGCTGTAGCCCTAAATTCAAAAATTTAATCATGTAAAATTTTATTTAATTTTCTTAAATTCATTGAATGATTAAGTGGGATTTTTGTTTTAATTAATTTTGAAAATTTAATTCCTTTAATATTTTTATTATATTTTTTTGCAAAAGCAAAAACTGATTGAGATTTACCACCAACATTAATAATACCTTTTGATTTAAGAATCTTAGGAAATATTTTAACAACATCTTCATGAAAAATAAAATTTGTGATCTGATCATTAAATGCATGTTTGTGGATGAAAGGCTTTTCGGTCATGCTAAGTCTAATTATTAAAGAATTGTTGTACATTTGAACTGCGCACTCACCCCCAAGTTTAGACCAAGCGTAATTATTATAAGGTAACAATGAATCGCTCTCCTTATAGTTTCCTCTAGTACCTGGATATACGTAGCTTGTTGATAAATAGATAAGTTTAATTTTGTAAGAGGAGCAAACTTTTACTAAATTACAAGTACCAATAATATTTTTGTTTATACTTTGAATAATATTTTTTTCATGAATATTCATCGGTCTTGATAATCCGGCCGCATGTATCAAAATTTTAGGTTTATTTTTGATTAAATAATTTTTGATTGAACTTACATTTAAAATATTTAAATTTTTTTTATTTGGATAAAGAATATTTTTCATTTTTGAAACTTTTTTGAAATTTTTTCCAAATCTTCCATTTCCTCCTAAAAATACTATTTTCATTTTATTTGAATTGTTCGAAAGGTATATTTTTTTTATCTTTTGATGAAATAATTGGTTTTTTAATATTCCAATTTATTTTAAGATTTTTATCATTCCACCTTATTCCCCTTTCGCCTTTTTTGTGTCTGTAATTTGTACAACTGTAAACAACTATATTTTCTTTTTCTAAACCTCCGAAACCATGAGCAAATCCTTCAGGGATGTAAAGAGATGTACAATTTTTATCGGAAAGAACAATTTTAAAATGTTTCCCATAAGTTCTAGAATTTTTTCTAATATCAACTACTACGTCAATTATTTTACCTTTTACAACAGAAATAAATTTTGCTTGTGGTTCTACCTTTTGCAAATGAAGACCTCTTATTACGTTTTTTTTTGACACAGATACAACATTAAATTTAAATTTTCTCTTAACAGTTTTTTCAATTAATATTTCTCTAAAATAGCCTCTGTTATCGTTAAATTTTTCACCTTTAAAAACTAGAAGACCTTTTATTTGTGTTTTTATAATTTTCATTTTTCAATAATTTAGATTTTATATTTTTTTTAAATAATTACTGTAATCACAATTTCCATAAAACTTAATATTTTTTAAAATTTTCTTTTTATCGATCCACTTTTTATTTAAAGCAATTTCCTCTAAGCATGCAATTTTGATATCTTGAACTTTTTCCACAGATTGAACAAATGATGATATATTTGTCATATCATCTATTTTTCCTGCGTCAGACCAAATAGCCCCTCTACCTATATGTTCAAAACTTAATTTATAATTTTTTTTATAAATCTGTAATAAGTCTATGATTTCTAACTCACCCCTTTTAGATGGTTTAAGTGTTTTTGCATATTTAATTACGTTATTATCAAAAAAATATAAACCAGTAATTGCATAGTTAGAGATCAATTTTTTTGGTTTTTCGATTAGTCTTTCTATTTTATTATTGTTGATTACAGCAACACCATAATTTTCAGGTCTTTTCACCTTTTTTAAAAAAATTCTTGATCCATTTTTATGAGTTAATGATTTTTCAAGTTTTGCAGTAAGACTCTGTCCATAAAAAAAATTATCACCAAGTATTAAAGCTACATTATCTTTTTTAATAAAATTTTTTCCTAGTATAAAAGCGTCAGGTAACCCTTTCGGTTTATTTTGAATTTTATATTGGATTTTAACTCCATAACTTCTTCCATCTCCAAGAAGATTTTTAAAATTTTTTAATTGTCCAGGATTCACAATTATTAGAATATCTCTAATATTAGCCAGCATCAGAATCGACAAAGGATAAAACACTAATGGTTTATCGTAGATAGGTAATAGTTGCTTATTTACTGCTTTAGTTAAAGGGCTTAATCTAGTACCTGAGCCACCCGCTAAAATTATGCCTTTTTTTACCATAATATTTTTTTAAATTACTCTAAATTATCTTATCTACCAAGATCTAATTTAAACTTATATATTTAATTCGGTGAAAATGTGGTATAAGAATTCTTTCCATAAAAATGAAAAATAATAACAGTTATCAAGCAGATTCAATAAAAGTTTTAAAAGGCCTTGAGGCCGTAAGAAAAAGACCCGGTATGTACATTGGTGATACTGATGATGGTACCGGTCTGCACCATATGGTCTATGAGGTAGTTGACAATTCTATAGATGAAGCATTAGCAGGATATTGTAATAATATTGAAATTTATATTAATTCAGATGGATCTGTGACTGTTAGAGATGATGGAAGAGGAATCCCAGTCGATCTTCACAAAGGTGAAAAAAAATCTGCAGCAGAAGTTATTATGACCCAATTGCATGCTGGAGGTAAATTCGACCATGACTCTTATAAAGTATCTGGGGGTCTTCATGGTGTTGGGGTGTCCGTTGTAAATGCTTTATCAGAAAAATTAAAACTAGAAATAAACAGAGAAGGAAAAAAATATTTTATTGAATTTATTGACGGAAAGGCAAAAGCTCCACTTAAAGTTATTGGTAAGTCAAAAAGTAATGGAACAGAAATTAATTTTTTACCATCTAAAGAAATTTTTTCTTCAACTAAGTTTAGTGCAAATATAATTCAAAAAAGAATGCGTGAGCTTGCTTTTTTAAATAAAGGTATAAAAATTACAATTAATGATCTAACTCAAAAAAAACCTCGAAATATTGATTTTAAATTTAATGGTGGAATCATTGAATTTGTTGATTTTTTAGATGAAAAACGGGAAAAATTACAAAATAAAAGTGGAAATGATCTATTTAAAAAACCAATCTTCATTGAAGGAAAAAAGGGAAATGTTGAAATTGAATGCTCTTTAAAATGGAATGCTGGATATTCTGAAGATGTATATCCATATACAAATAATATTTTTCAAAAAGATGGCGGGACCCATCTTTTAGGATTTAGAAGTGCTTTAACGAGAGTAATAAATAAGTATGCAACAGAAAATAATCTATTAAAAAAAAATAAAGTTAGCGTGTCTGGGGATGATATTAAAGAAGGTCTTACTGTTGTATTATCTTTGAAAATTCCAGACCCAAAATTTTCATCTCAAACAAAAGACAAACTAGTGTCTTCAGAAGTAAGACTGATAGTAGAAAATATTATTAATGAAAAATTATCTATTTGGTTTGACCAAAACCCACCAGTTGCAAAAATAATTTTAGCAAAGGTTATTCAAGCAGCTTTAGCAAGAGACGTTGCTAGGAAAGCAAGAGAAAATGTAAGAAGAAAGGGGGCGCTAGAACTCACAGGCCTACCTGGTAAATTAGCAGACTGTCAAATTTCAAAACAGGAAGGTACAGAATTATTTATAGTAGAGGGTGACTCAGCTGGCGGTTCAGCCAAACAAGGCAGAAATAGAGAGAACCAGGCAGTCTTACCTTTGAGAGGAAAAATTTTAAATACATATGTTGATGAAAACGGTACTAAAAAAAATGGAAATAAAAATGAACACAGAACAAAAACATTGTCTAAAATGATTTCATCTAATGAAATATTGACCTTGATTAATGCTTTAGGGTTAGATCCAAAAGTTGAAGAAATAGACTTGAAAGATTTAAGATATGGAAAAATTATTATTATGACAGATGCTGATGTAGATGGTTCTCATATACGAGCATTACTTCTCACTTTTTTAAACAATAAACCTTTTAATAAACTTATAGAAAATGGACATGTTTATTTAGCTCAGCCTCCACTATTTAAGATAAGCAAAGGATCTAAAGGGATTTATATTAAAGATGAAAAAGAACTCGAAGAATATATTTTAAATAACTCTAAAAACTTAAAAAAAATAAAAAAAGGAAGCAAAGAATTTATTAAAAATTTTAATGATGAAAAATCAAAAATAAGTATTCAGA
Source organism: uncultured Pelagibacteraceae bacterium (assembly GCA_902588255.1). Taxonomy (GTDB): domain Bacteria; phylum Pseudomonadota; class Alphaproteobacteria; order Pelagibacterales; family Pelagibacteraceae; genus Pelagibacter. The sequence continues at coordinate 2,411 of CACIOK010000022.1, read as the reverse complement.
GGTTTAAGGGTTTAGGAGAAATGAATCCAGATGAGCTATGGAATACTACACTTAATCCTGAAACTAGAAATTTACTTCAAGTTCAATATTCAAAAGATCAAAAAAAAGACCAAAATATAATACACACACTTATGGGAAATGACGTAAGTTTGAGGAAAGAATTTATTGTTGCGAATGCAATTAATGTGTCTAATTTAGACATATAAAACATGAGGTTTAGAGAAGCTTCAAACAAACTTTCATTAAACAAATTAACATATATTAACTTAAGATGGATTGCTTATTTAGGCCAGTTCTTTACAATACTTTTGGTTGAGTTTTTTTTTGAATTTAAATTCAATTACATCCCATGTCTTGCTATAGTATTTTTAAGTATTTTAACTAATTTATATCTAGTTTTTAAAATAAAAGAAAATCATTTGAGTGATTTTTTTTCAACCATTTATTTAACTTATGATATTTTTCAACTTTCCATCTTATTATTTTTAACTGGAGGGGTTACAAATCCATTTGTCATTTTAGTAATAATTCCAGCAGTTTTTTCATCTCAACACTTAACTGTTAAAAGTTCAGTAATATTAGCAGTTATTACAATTTTTTCTTTATTTATATTAACTTTTTTTTATTATGAATTACCAAGTCCAGGTTTGCTTCATTTTCATACTCCAAAACATTATTTATACAGTATTCCTACTGCAATAATTATAGGTTTAGTTTTTTTAGTATATTTTGGATTAAAATTCGGTAAAGAAAATAGAATTAGAGAAGAAGCGTATAATAAATTGCAAGAAATGATGGCAAAAGAAAATGAACTTGTTTCTTTAGGTGGCCAAGCGGCTGCAGCAGCACATTCTTTAGGTACTCCACTATCAACTATTCTATTAACTTCTAAAGAATTAAAAAAGGAATTTGGTAATAATAATAAAATAAAAAGTGACCTAGATTTATTAATCGCTCAAAGTAATAGATGTAGCGAAATAATTAAAAAACTAACTTTAAATCCAGTGATTGAGGATAAATTTTTTGATAAAAAAATATCTTTGAATATTTACATACAAGAGATAGTTAAATCCTATCAAGAAATCAGTGAAAAAAAATTTATAATTAATTCAATAGAATTTAGAAATAAAATTCTATCTAATAAATCACAAGAAATTATTTATGGATTAAGAAATTTTATTGGTAATGCAAATAAATTTAGTAAAAATAAAGTAGAAATATTTTTAAGATCCAATAATTACACAACAGAGATTCTTATTAAAGACGATGGCCCTGGTTTTCCAAAAGATTTAATAGACAAATCAATATTAGGAGAACCCTATATAAGAACAAAAGATCACAAAAATGTTTCTAAGTATGGGCTGGGACTAGGTACATTTATTGGTAAAACACTACTAGAAAAAAATTTTGCAAAAATATCTTTCAAAAACTCTAAAACTTTAGGTGCAGAAGTGAAAATTGAATGGAATAATGCAGAATTAAAAAAAATTTAATTTAGTTTTCTATTTTTATTTTCGAACAGTCCACTTAACTGTCTTATCATCACATCGCCTAACTCTTGAACATCTGAAATTTTAATTGCTTTGCTATAATATCTAGATACATCGTGTCCAATTCCAATTGCAAGTATTTCTATATCTGATTTATTTTCTATAAATTTTACAGTCTTTTTTAAATGTTTTTCTAAAAAGTCACCTGAATTTACTGATAAAGTTGAGTCGTCTACAGGAGCTCCATCGGAGATTACCATTAAAATTTTTCTTTCTTCTCTTCTTTTTTTAAGTCTATTATATGCCCAAGAAATTGCTTCACCATCAATATTTTCTTTAAGCAATCCCTCTTTAAGCATTAATCCAAGATTTTTTTTTGATTGTCTCCAATGACTGTCCGCACTTTTATAAATTATGTGTCTTAGATCATTTAAGCGACCAGGATTCTTTGGTTTATTATTTTTATTCCACTCTTCTCTACTTTTTCCACCTTTCCAGTTTTTTGTAGTAAAGCCTAAAACTTCCACTTTAACATCGCATCTCTCTAAAGTTCTTGAAAGTATGTCAGCACATAGAGCAGCAATAGTAATTGGTCTTCCTCTCATTGAACCTGAATTATCTATTAACAACGTAACAATTGTATCTTTAAAATCTAAATCTTTTTCTTTCTTAAAAGACAAAGAATTGTATGGATCCATTATAATTCTTGGCAATTTGGAACTGTCTAAAAGTCCTTCCTCTAAATCAAATTCCCAAGCTCTATTTTGTTTTGCAAGAAGTTGTCTTTGTAGTTTATTTGCAAGTTTTGTAATTAAATCTTGAAACGTAATTAATTGTTGATCTAAATTTTTTCTAAGCTTTGTTATCTCTTCGTTTGTTTCTAAAAGCTCAGCTTTTTCTATCTCATCAAACTGTTTTGTA
>CACIOK010000021.1 GCA_902588255.1 uncultured Pelagibacteraceae bacterium | reverse complement strand
AAACACACTAAAAAAACATATTGTTTCTTAAGCCCTTGCTCTATAACAAAAACATTTTGTGCTCCAATCGCAAGAATTAAGCTGAGACCTGTTAAAAAACCAAGTATTAAAAATTCCATTTGTTTCTTTTATAATTTCTAATTAAAATAAAAAGTATATTTTATTAATTTTATGAAAAGAAGAATTATATCTAATCCATTAAATCTTAAATTTGAACCTTTCGATAATTATGGCAAGTCAATCAAGGGCATGAGTTGGCATAAAATAAGTTATGAAAAAGAAAAAGGACAAGGTAGTTATATTTTGAAAATGGAACCCGGTGCTAAGAGCATTCCCCACGAACATGTTAGTTATGAAGAGTTTTATATGCTTGATGGAGAATTAATTGATGCTGATGGAAAAGTTTTTAAAAAAGGAGATTTCATAAGTTTTGAACCTGGATCAAAACATTCCTCAATTACAGAAAAAGGTTGTTTAATTTTAGTTTTTATGAGATCAAGAAATAAAACAATCTAATCAAAAAAAATTTATGATCGGAATATTAGGTGGAATGGGAACGCAAGCAGGCTTGGATTTTTGCAATAAGCTTGCGATTTTAAATAGAGGTAAGATAGATCAAAAATATCCTCTTTTTATTCTTTATAACAAATCAAACATTCCAAATAGACCTGGAAATCTTAAAAAATATTATAATGTTTTAAAAAGTCTAATTAAAGGATGTCATTTGCTTCAAAAAAATAAATGTAAATTTATAGTAATGCCATGTAACACAGCACATTATTGGTATGATGATCTTAGAAAAAAGATAAAAATTCCAATAATAAGTATGCCTAAGGAAGTTTATCTTCATACGAAAAAAAATTGTAAAAAAAATTCAAAAATTGGGTTGCTAAGCACTGAAGCTACTTTAAAAACAAATGTTTATAGTAGATATTTTAATAATGATTTTAAGTTAGTAAGTCCTGGAAAAAGTTTACAAAAAAAAAGTGTTAATAAAGCAATTAAGTATGTGAAAATGGGAAAGGTTAAAGAGGCAGAAAAAATTTTAAGACCAGCAGTTAATTATTTAATTAAAACAAAATGTAAAAAAATTATACTTGGGTGTACTGAACTGCCAATTGCAATATTTGCCTACAAATCCTTTAAAAAAATAAAAGAGTCTAAAATTTTTATTGATCCAAATTTATTATTAGCTCAAGTTTCAATGAAAAAATACAAACGTTAAAAAAAACCAACAATCCTATTTCTAAGATTGTTGGTTTAAGTTTTTATCCTATTATTTTTGTGGATCTGGTACTTTTCTTAAATAAGGTTTTATAGTTTCCCATCCATCTGGATATATTTTTTTCGCTTCTTCGTTTGTAACTTTTGGTACTATAATTACTTTTTCACCTGGCTTCCAATCAGCTGGTGTTGCAATTTTATGTTTTGCAGTACGCTGCATGGAGTCGATTGCTCTTAGTATCTCTCCAAAATTACGACCAGTAGTCATTGGATAAGTAAGAAATAATCCAATTCTCTTATCAGGTCTAATAACATAAACAGTTCTAACTGTTTCGTTATCTACTGCTGTTCTACCCATAGAAGTTGTTCCCGCATCTCCTTCAAGCATATTATAAAGCTTTGCAACTTCTAATTTTTCATCTGCTATTATTGGATATGAAGGTTTCATTCCACAAACATCTTTAATATCTTCTAACCATTTAACGTGGTCAGATACAGGGTCTACACTTAAACCAATCACTTTTACATTTCTTGCATCAAACTCTGGTTTCATTTTTGCTAGTGAACCAAGTTCTGTTGTGCAAACTGGTGTAAAGTCTTTAGGGTGTGAAAATAACACTCCCCAACTATCTCCTAGCCACTCGTGGAAAGAAATATCTCCTTCTTGAGTTTGAGCTTTAAAATCTGGGGCTAGGCTATTTATTTTTAATGTCATTAATTCTCCTTTTTAGAATTGTTATAATTTATAAATCAAATATATCAAAGAAATCCAACATTTGAAGACAACTTCTAGGATGTATATCAAATGATAGATAAAAATGTTAGATTTTTACTGTAAACAGACAATTAAGGTGAACATTTATGAGTCATTCAAACGTAATTATTGTTGGTGGAGGTTGTGCAGGAATATCTGTCGCATCAAGAATAAATAATTTAAAATCAGACTTAAGTATTTCTATAATAGAACCATCAGAACAATCATTATATCAAGCTGCTTGGACACTTGTGGGTGCTGGTGCTTATAACGTTGATAAAACTATAAAACCAATGTCAAAAGTTATGCCAAGCTATGTTAATTGGATCAAGGAACATGCAGAAGAATTTATGCCAGAGTCAAACTCGGTTAAAACTAATAGTAGCACTTATACGTACGATTATTTAATTGTTTGTCCTGGGTTAAAAATTAATTTTGATGGGGTAGCTGGTCTTAAAGAAAATCTTGGAAAAAACAACATATGTACAAATTATTCAGCCGAAATGGCGACATATACATGGGAATGTTTAAAAAATTTAGATGGTGGAACTTTGTTATTCACTGAACCACCTATGCCAATAAAGTGTGCTGGAGCACCTCAAAAGATTGCTTATCTTGCTGCTGACCATTTAAAGAAAAAAGGTAAGCTTAGTGAAAGTCATTTAGAATTTCTTTGTGCAAAACCAGTTATTTTTGGTGTTCCACATTTTCAAGGTCCTTTAAATGAAGTTTGTGACTCATATGGAATTAAGAGAAGTTTTCAACATAATTTAATTTCTGTAGATGGTAATGCTAAAGAAGCAGTGTTCAAACAATCTGATAAAGACGGAAACACAAAAGAAGTAACTAAAAAATTTGATTTTATACATGTAACACCACCGCAAACATCACCTGACTTTATAAAGAATAGTCCCTTGGCTGATGCGGGTGGATGGGTTGATGTCGATCATAAAGTTGGAACATTAAGACATACTAAGTTTGAAAATATTTATAGTTTAGGAGATGTAATGAATGCTCCAAATGCAAAAACAGGTGCAGCAGTTAGAAAACAAGCTCCTATTGTTGCGCATAATATAGTTAAGGATATCAATAAATCTTCTGAAAGCTACAGACATTATGATGGGTATGGCGCATGTCCTTTAACAGTTGCATACGGTAAAGTAATGCTAGCAGAATTTTGCTATGCAGGAAAAGTCACACCTAGTTTCCCATTTGATCCAACAAAACCAAGCTCTTTATATTGGCAAATGAAATCAAAACTTTTTCCTTGGTTACAGTGGAATGTAATGTTTAAAGGAAAAGAATGGAAAAATCCTACTCATAAACCTCTTGAAAAATAATTTAAGGTAAATAATATAAAAATTATTACCTTATGATATTTGAACAACTATTTGATAACAAATCATCTACGTATACTTATGTAATCTCAAGTGGAGAAGGACGTGAAGCTTTAATTATAGATCCTGTGATAGAACATACGGAAGAATATTTAAAAATTTTAGAAAAACTAAAATTAAAGTTAGTAAAAGTAATAGATACTCATATCCACGCTGATCATATAACAGGACTAAATGAATTAAGTAAAAGAACAAATTGTACAAAAATTATGGGAGAACAAACTAAATCTGAAGTGGTTGATTTAAAAATAAAAGAAGATGATAAAATTGAAATTGATAAGATTGAAATTAAAGCTATTTATACCCCTGGTCATACTGATTGCTCATATAGTTTTTTAATGAAAGATAGAATTTTTACTGGTGATACTCTTTTAATAAATGGGACAGGAAGGACTGATTTTCAAAATGGAAGTGCAAAAATACAATACGACTCTTTATTTAATAAAATATTAAAACTTCCTGAAAAAACTCTTGTTTTCCCAGCACACGATTACAATGGAAAAAAATTCTCAACAATTGGGGATGAAAAAAATAACAATCCTAGGCTTCAGGTTGATAATGTTGAAGAGTATATTGAGATAATGAATAATCTCAATCTAGCCAATCCAAAAATGATGGATATTGCAGTTCCAGCCAATGTAAAAGGAGCTACATTAGATCAGTTATAATAGTTAGGTAAAAATTACTTATTGTAATTTAATAGATAATACATATATTTTTAATATGGCGTGTAACAACCCTAAATGTAATTGTACCAACTGCACATATGATGCTTGCCTGTGTAATGGAAGCAAACAATGTGATTGTATGCCCCAAGATGCTACTTGCTGTTGTAGCAAATAGTTTTTAGTTAATAAAAATTCTATAAAAAATTATGAACGAATATTTAGAATCTATCATTAAAAGAGACCCAGCCGCTAAATCTAAGCTAAGTGTAATTTTGACTTATCCTGGTGTTAAAGCTGTATTTTTTCACCAAATTGCAAATTTTTTCTCACTTGCCAAATTTGATTTGATAGCAAGAATTATATCTCAATTTTCAAGATTTTTAACAGGTATAGAAATACATCCTAAAGCAAAAATTGGTAAAAATTTATTTATCGATCATGGTATGGGAGTTGTAATCGGTGAAACTTCTGAGATTGGAAATAATGTAACTATTTATCATATGGTTACTCTAGGCGGTATATCGCCAAGTATTAATTCTGATAATCAAAGAAATACTAAAAGACATCCAACTTTAATGGATAATGTTGTAGTTGGGTCTGGTGCACAAATTTTAGGACCAGTAGTCATAGGAAAAAACGCGAAGATTGGTGCTAATGCAGTAATAACTAAAGATGTTCAAGAAAATTCTGTGATGGTTGGAATACCTGCAAAAAATGTAGGAGAAAGCTCTCCTAGCGATGAGTCTTTCAAACCTTATGGTATTACTAAAGAAAGTGATAAAAATTAAAATGAAAAATGCTCAAAACAATTTTATCGAGGGTATTGGAAATACTCCACTAATTAAACTTAAAGCTGCATCAGAAATAACAGGATGTAATATTTACGGAAAAGCTGAATATTTAAATCCTGGTGGTTCAGTAAAAGATAGAGCAGCTCTAGCATTAATTAAAGATGCAGAAGAAAAAAAGTTAATTTCAAAAGGTGGAACAATTGTTGAAGGTACAGCGGGTAATACTGGAATTGGATTATGTCTTATAGGTAATTCAATCGGTTATAAAACAATCATTGTTATGAATGATAACCAAACCCAAGAAAAAAAAGATATGTTAAGAAATATTGGAGCAGATTTAAGGTTAGTGCCACCAAAACCTTATAAAGATGATGGTAATTATGTAAAAGTTGCAGGAAAACTTGCTGAGGAATTAAAAAGTACAAATAACCATGGTGTAGTTTGGGCTAACCAATTTGATAATACTGCTAATGCTAAGGGTCATTATGAATCTACTGGACCTGAAATTTGGGAACAAACTGATAGAAAAGTTGATGCTTTCGTTTGTTCGTCGGGAACAGGCGGAACAATAGCAGGTGTTAGTAGTTATTTAAAAGAAAAGAATAAAAATATTAAAATTTATTTATCTGATCCAGCTGGTTCTTCTCTTTATAATTATATACAAAATGGTGAACTGAAAAGCGAAGGTGGTTCAATTACCGAAGGAATTGGATCAAGTAGAATAACAGCAAATTTTGCCGAAGCTAAAATAGATGGAGCATTCTCAATAAATGATCATGAATCTTTACCTGTAATTTTTGATTTAATACAAAATGAAGGATTGAGTTTAGGAACTAGTTGTGGAGTAAATATTGCTGGTGCAATAAAACTTGGAAAAGAATTAGGTCCAGGAAAAACTATAGTTACAATTCTTTGTGATAAATCTGATAAATACAACTCAAAGCTGTTTAATAAAAAATTTTTAAAAGAAAAAGGTCTACCTTATCCTAATTGGATATAATATCGCATAGCTGCTATGTAACAAAATTGTTACCTAAATTTGCTAATCAATACTAAAAAAATAATAATAATATGAAAAGTTTTTTTACTTTAATAGTTTTTATGATAATTGCATTTTCACAATCGAATGCAGAAATATCTGAGTCTCAAAAAGAAAAATTAGTTAACTGTCTTGGATTATATGCGGCTCATAGCTTTTTAACTCAAGATAAATTGAGTTTAGCAGAAATTGAACATTCTCTTGGGGGAAAAAAGTTTTTATCTATTTACCTCGTAGAAAATGGAATGAAAGAAGATGAGGTTAATAAAAAAATGGTAGAAATCTCTGATAAAATATATGGACAACCTTTTGATGAAAAGGCCTCTAAAAACTGTGATAATTATGTTTATAACTTAATTCCTGGTTCTAAAGAAAAAATGGACGAACTAGGATCTAATCAATATTAATAAAGGAGAAAAAAATGGAAAAAGAAATGTTAGCTTTAGTTAATCTTAAAGAAGGTAAACTAGAAACTTTTATGGGATGGATGCAGTCCGATGAAGGTATGGAAGTAAGGAAAAGTGTTGCTTATCCAGAAAAAACAATTGGAGCAATGAAGCCAGACAAAAGTGGGATTATGTTTAAAGTTTCAGTTCATAATGAAGCAGGAATGAAAGAATTTGTTGCTGGAAATAATCCAAAAGCTAAAGCTATTTATGCTGAATGTGTAGACAATATACAATTATGGGAACTATCTAAAGTGGAGGTAAAATAATGTCTATAATAGAAAAAATGTCAAAAATAGTAAATGAAGGTGATACTGCAGGAGCGGATCAATTAATACATGATGATTATCAATTTTTAATGCATTCATCTGGTAAAAAACTAGGAAAGACAGATGTAATTAAATGGCTTGGTATGAAAGATGTTCAAAAAGAAAAAGTGAGAGTGCTTTTTGAAAATGATGAAGTTGGATTTGAACATGCATTTGTAAGTTATAAAGATGGTAATAAAGAAGCGGTTATGACATACTACAAATTTAAAGATGGAAAAGTCGCTTACCAAGAAACTGGAGCAACAAAGCTACCAAAGTAAACTTAAATGAGCAAAACTTTTAGTTTTGTAATGGTTGGAACTAATGACCTTGATAAATCAAGTAAGTTTTATGATGTTGTATTAGCTAATCTTGGAATGAAAAGAGTTACTGTTACAGAAAAATATATTGCCTATAGTCATTCAAGCGAAGATGGTGGTTTAAAATTTTATATTACAAAACCACAAAATAAAGAAAATGCTACTGCAGGGAACGGTACTATGGTTGCATTGTCAGCGGAAACAAAAGATGCTGTAGATAAATTCCACAAAATAGCACTAGAAAATGGCGCAGTGGATGAGGGTAAACCAGGATTAAGATCCGATGGAAATTACTATAGTTATATACGTGATCTTGATGGTAATAAAATAGCTTCAAGGTTTCTTGTAAAATAAATGAGCAATATTGATTTTTATTTTTCTATAGGAAGTACCTACACATATCTAACAATAACAAGAATTTTAGATGTTGAAAAAAAACATGATGTAAAATTTAATTGGAAACCTTTTAGTGTGAGAGCGATAATGAAAGAAATGAATAATATTCCTTTCCCTAAAGAAAAAGTTAATAAAGTAAATTATATGTGGAGAGATATTGAAAGACGCGCAAAAGGTTATGGATTTTTTGCAAAAACTCCTGTTCCCTATCCTTTAACTCAATTTGATCTAGCTAATAAGCTTGCAATTTTGGGTTTAGAAGAAGGTTGGGGTGTTGATTACGTGAGATTAACTTACAAGAGATGGTTTCAAGAAGGAAAAGAGCCAGCTGTAGATCCAAATATTTCTGAAATTTGTAATGAACTAAATATAGATAAAAATAAAGTAATTGAAAAAGCAAATTCTGATAAAATAGAAAAAAAATATTTAGCAAATACAGAGAAAGCTAGAAATAATAAAGTTTTTGGAAGCCCATCATTTATAGTTAGTAATGAAATTTTCTGGGGAGATGATAGAATGGAAGATGCTATTACTTGGTCGAAAAAATAATGGGAAATGTTACTGCTTATATTATTTTAATCATTGCGGTTGTTTTAGGTACTGCTGCAAATGGTTTTGCTAAGAGTGCTCAGGGTTTTACTTTAATAATACCTAGCATTATCACAGCGATAACTATTGTTGGCTGTATGTTTGCATTATCGCTTGTAATGAAATCAATTCCTGTAGGAGTTACTTATGCTTCATTTGCTGGTCTTTGTATAATCGCAACTAGCTTGGTTGGACTTGTTAAATTTAATCAAGTTCCTAACCTATATGTTATAATTGGACTTGGATTAATTGTCGCTGGTGTCTTAATGGTAAATTTATTAGGTAAAACTAACACTTAATTGTCTCATAAAATTATAATTACATTGAAAAACAGATATTAGACACTAGTTTAGATTTTTAGAATCATTCTAAATTTATGAACTCGTTATACAAAGTAATTATTACATACGAATTAGTTTTTTTATTGTTTTGGAATATTTTATATTTATCCAATTCTGATATTGAAAACTGGTTTACGGAAAAATTTTTAACTGCCATTTTTGTATTTTTGTCAACTATGGCTTTGGGAGCTACATTAATGTACATCATATTTGTTAGCTTAAAATTAACAGGTATCTCCAAAATTTTAAAAGGCATTAAAGATCCTAGAAAAAATTAAAAATGAGTAAGTATTTAATTTTTGGAGCTACAGGATCTATTGGATCAAATCTTGCGGAAAAATTATATAATTCTGATAAAGATGTTCATTTATTAGGTAGAGATGAAGAAGAACTTAAAAAATTATCTACAAAGCTAAACTCAGAATATACGGTTATAGATATTTTAAATAACGATATATCAAAAATTATAAAAAATAGTTTTGATAATATTGATGTATCAGGTGTTGCTTATTGTGTAGGGTCAATTGATCTGAAACCATTAAAAAGTGCAAAAAAAGAAGACTTTAAAAAATGCTTAGACTTAAATTTTTTCCCTGCCATTGAAATTATTCAAAACCTACAAGATAATTTAAAAAAAAATAAAGGTTCAATTGTTCTTTTTTCTACAGTAGCAGTAAGAAAAGGTTTTACTAATCATGCTATTATTTCGTCAGCAAAAGGTGCTATAGAAGGATTAACAATTTCATTAGCTGCTGAGTTTGCTCCTAATATTAGAGTTAATTGTATTGCTCCAAGTTTAACAGATTCAAAAATGTCTAAATCAATATTAAAAAGTAAATTAATTTCTGATGGTATTGCAAAATCACATCCTATGAAAAGAATTGGAAAACCTGAAGATGCAGCATCAATGGCTAAATTCTTGTTAACTGATGAAAGTCCATGGATAACTGGACAAATAATTGGTGTTGACGGTGGCAAATCATCTCTAAGTTAATAACAAATAAACCTAATGAAACCCTATATTGATGAAGTCATTGGAATGGCTTGGTCTGACAAAATTTCATTTGAAGAAATTAAGAAAAAAATGGGTCTTAATGAAAAAGAAGTTATATCGATAATGAGAAAAAATCTTAAAAAAAGTAGCTTCATACTTTGGAGAAAAAGAGTAAGAGGTCGTCTTTCGAAACATAGGAAAAGAACAAGACATAAATATGAATTTTAAACCCTCTAGAAATTTTGCCATTAAAAAACTTAACGATTTTATTGAAAAAAATCTTGCTGAATACTCTAGATCAAGAAATTTTGATTTTGGACCAGATAAAAGATCCAATGTTTCTTGTTTGTCTCCATACGTCACACATGGAATAGTAACTGAAGTAGAAATTATAAAAAATTCATTAAAAAAATATCCTTTTGTAAAGAATGAAAAGTTTATTCAAGAAGTTTTGTGGAGAGTTTACTGGAAGGGATGGCTCGAGCTTAGAACTGATGTATGGACAGATTTTATTATAGATTTAAATAAACTAAAACAGGAGTACAAAAATAATAAAAATTATTTAGAGGCTATTGAAGGTAAAACCAAAATAGAATGCTTTAATACTTGGGTAAATGAATTAAAAAATTATAATTATCTTCATAATCATGCAAGAATGTGGTTCGCTAGTATTTGGATTTTTACTCTTGGCTTACCTTGGCAGCTGGGTGCAGAATTTTTTATGAAATACCTTTTTGATGGAGATAGCGCATCGAATACTTTTGGTTGGAGATGGGTCGCAGGTATTCAAACAAAAGGTAAAAATTATGTTGCTTTAGAATGGAATATAAAAAAATTCACTAATAATAGATTTAGCAATATAAAACTTAAAGAAAACCCAGTTCCCATCAATGATGATAGAAGTTATTCAATTGTAAATAATGACTTTATTAATGCAAATTTATCAAATAATCAGGATTTATTAATATTTGAAAA
>CACIOK010000020.1 GCA_902588255.1 uncultured Pelagibacteraceae bacterium | reverse complement strand
ATTTGAACCTCATAAACTCATAGAGGGTTGTTTAATTGCATCATATGCTGTTAATTCAAACAAATGTTATATTTATATAAGAGGTGAGTATTTTAATGAGGGTCAACTATTACAAAATGCAATAGATGAAGCTTATAAAAATAATTTAATAGGAAAAAATGCCTCTGGAACAGGTTGGGATTTAGATATTTATATTCATTATGGTGCTGGTGCTTATATATGTGGAGAAGAAACTGCTCTACTTGAGAGCTTGGAGGGAAAAAAGGGTCAGCCAAGATTAAAACCACCTTTTCCTGCATTAATTGGATTGTATGGGTGTCCAACAATAGTCAATAATGTTGAAACGATTTCAGTAGTTCCAACAATCTTAAGAAAAGGTGCGAAATGGTTTTCGTCTTTAGGAAAGCCTAAAAATACAGGAACTAAAATTTTTTGTATATCAGGAAATGTTAAAAATCCTTGTAACGTTGAAGAGGAAATGAGTATTTCGTTAAAAGATTTAATCGAAACTCATGCGGGTGGCGTTATAGGTGGATGGGAAAATTTAAAAGCTGTAATTCCTGGAGGCTCATCAATGCCACTTCTGCCAAAAAAAATCTGCGATACAATAAAAATGGATTTTGATTCTTTAGTTGCAGAAAAAAGTGGAATGGGTACAGCTGGTATTGTTGTCATTAATAATGACCAAGATATTATTAAATGTATGGCTAGAATAGCTAGATTTTACAAACATGAAAGTTGTGGTCAATGCACTCCATGTAGAGAAGGTTCTGGATGGATGTGGAGAATGTTAGAAAGAATGGCAAAAGGTGAAGCATCAAAAGATGAAGTTGATATGTTGATGGATGTTACAAAACAAATCGAAGGTCACACTATATGTGCCTTTGGAGAAGGATCAGCGTGGCCAGTTCAAGGTTTATTAAGACATTTTAAAAAAGAAATAGAGAAAAGGAACAATTTCAATCCATTGGTAAATAGAAATAAAAATATTCCTTATTTAGTTGACCAACACTTATTAGATAAAAAAAATGCTTAAAATAAAAGTAAACAACAAAGATGTAGAAATAGATGAGGGCTTAACCGTATTGCAGGCCTGTGAAAAAGCTGGAGTTGAAATACCAAGATTTTGTTATCATGAAAAACTATCGATAGCAGGCAATTGTAGAATGTGTTTAGTTGAAATTGAAAAATCTCCTAAACCAGTTGCTTCATGTGCAATGCCAGCTGTTGAAGGAATGAATATCAAAACTAACACTAAGTTTGTTGAAAAAGCAAGAAAAGGTGTTATGGAATTTTTGTTAGCAAATCATCCACTAGATTGTCCTGTTTGTGATCAAGGTGGTGAGTGTGATTTACAAGACCAATCAATGTTCTATGGTGTAGACAAATCAAGATATAAGGAAAATAAAAGATTTGTCCCAGAAAAATATATGGGACCTCTAATAAAAACTCAGATGACAAGATGTATACATTGTACTCGATGTATAAGATTTGCAACTGAGATAGCAGGAGTTTCAGAACTTGGAGCAATTGGAAGAGGTGAAAATATGGAAATCACAACTTATTTAGAGAAATCAATGGAATCTGAATTATCAGCCAATGTAGTAGATTTATGTCCAGTTGGAGCATTAACTTCAAAGCCGTATGTATTTGAAGCTAGACCTTGGGAGCTTAAAAAGACTGAGACCGTAGATGTAATGGATGCAGTTGGATCAAACATAAGAGTAGACACATATGGTTGGGAAGTAAAAAGAATTTTACCAAGAATTAATGAAGATATTAATGAGGAATGGATATCAGACAAAACAAGGTATGCTTGTGATGGATTATTAAACCAAAGACTTGATACACCATTTATCAAATATAACAATAAATTTGATAAAGCTTCATGGAAAGAGGTTTTTAATATTATAAAAGCTAAAATTAACGAAACAGATAGTGAGAAAATTTGTGGCTTTACTGGGGATCTAAATAATATGGAAACTTTATATATTTTTAAAGAATTTTTTTATAAAATTTTAAAATCAAACAACCTAGAGTCCAGAAGTGAGAATATTTATTTAAATCAAGAAAAAAGGGAAAATTACTTATTTAATTCCACAATTAACGGGATTGAAGAGAGTGATTTTATCTTTCTTGTTGGATCAAATCCTAGATATGAAGCGACATTATTAAATGCACGTATAAGAAAAGCTTATTTAAAAAACAAAACAAAGATTATCTCATTAAACAATGTCGGAGATTTAACTTATCCTTACGAGCATTTAAATGGATTGTCAGAGACTATAAAGAATATTGTTGAAGACAATCATGAAGTTTCAAATTTTATTAAACAATCGAAAAAACCGATAATTGTTCTAGGTCAGTCAGTTTTGTTATCTAAATCGGGAAAATATATTTTTGAATCAATGAAACATTTTTTAAAAAAAAATAATAAAATAAATGATGAATGGAATTCTTTTAATATTATTTCAGAAAATGCCTCTACAGTAGGAAGCTTAGATTTAGGAATTTTTCAACAAAACAATGGCTCTAACGCTATTTTATCAAATTTGCAAAACCATAAATATGATTTAGTTTTTTTGTTAGGCCAAGACAGTTTAAGTTTTAACAAAAAAAATGAATTTGTAATTTATCAAGGAAGCCATGGAGATAAAGGAGCTGAAATTGCAGATATAATTTTACCCGGAGCTGCTTACACTGAGCAAGATGGTTATTTTACTAATTTAGAGGGAAAACTTCAAAAAGCTTACAAGGCCTCTTATCCACCTGGTGACGCTAAAGAGGATTGGCAAATTATAAATGATTTAGCAGAGCTTGTTAGCAATAAAAAATTATTTAAAAATAAGGATGAATTAGAAAGCAGTTTATTAAACTATTTAAATTTATCAGTTAACAAAAATTTACCAAGTGAAATCAATGATACAAAAAATTTGACTTTTTCAAATGAGAAAATTGAAATTAAAAATTTAGATTATTATTACTCAAATTCGATTACAAGAGCTTCCAAAACTATGTTTAAGTGTAGGAGTGAAAAAAATAAGTTAAAATTAACTGGTACAGAAGGTTAAAATGTTTGAATATTTAAATATAATTTTTTTAGAAAGCTATAAAGTTTTGTTCATGTTATTACCAGTTTTAACTGCTGTAGCATTAATGGTCTGGCTTGATAGAAGAGTATGGGCTTTTGTTCAAAAAAGGCGTGGGCCAAATGTAGTAGGTCCATTTGGATTATTTCAATCATTAGCTGATGCACTAAAATATTTATTCAAAGAAATAATAATACCAGCTAGCTCAAATAAAATTATTTTTATATTAGCACCAATAGTTACAATGACACTTGCATTAGTTGCTTGGGCAGTTATTCCTTTTAATGAAAGTTTAGTAATTGCTGATATCAATGTTGGGATACTATATTTGTTTGCTGTTTCCTCACTAGGTGTTTATGGAATAATTATGGGTGGATGGGCATCAAACTCAAAGTATCCATTTTTAGGCTCAATTAGATCTGCTGCTCAAATGGTTTCTTATGAAGTATCAATAGGTGTAATAATTATAAATGTTTTATTATGTGTGGGCTCTCTTAATTTAACAGATATTGTTTTAGCACAAGAAAATCTTTGGTTTATAATTCCATTATTTCCAATGTTTGTTATTTTTTTTATCTCAGCTTTAGCAGAAACAAATAGACCACCTTTTGATCTACCTGAGGCAGAGGCAGAATTGGTTGCTGGATACCAAACAGAATATTCTGGAATGATGTATGCAATGTTTTGGCTTGGGGAATATGCAAATATATTGTTAATGTGTTCCTTAGGTTCAATTTTGTTTTTAGGTGGTTGGCTTCCACCTATTGAGTCTTTCCCTTTTAATTTTATCCCAGATTTTATGTGGCTAATATTGAAAATATTATTTCTTTTTATTTTGTTTTCGTTAGTAAAAGCTATTGTACCCAGGTATAGATACGATCAATTAATGAAATTAGGCTGGAAAATATTTTTACCAATGTCACTTATATGGGTTGTTATTACAGCTTCATATTTATTTTATTTTGATTTATTACCGAGCAACTAATTATGAAAATTTCAAGGTTTTTTAAAACAATATTATTATTAGATTTTTTAAGTGGTCTGCTAATTGCTCTAAAAGAAATTTTTAAAGATAAAAAAACAATTAATTACCCTTTTGAAAAAGGAAAAATTAGCCCAAGATTTAGAGGTGAACATGCATTAAGAAGATATCCTAATGGTGAGGAAAGATGTATAGCATGTAAATTGTGTGAAGCAGTGTGCCCAGCTCAAGCAATTACAATTGAATCAGCTGAGAGGAGTGATGGTAGTCGTAAAACTACAAGATACGACATTGATATGATGAAATGTATTTATTGCGGTCTTTGTGAAGAGTCATGTCCTGTTGATGCTATTGTTCAAGGTCCAAATTTTGAATTTAGTACAGAAACTAGAGAGGAACTTTACTACAATAAAGAAAAATTACTTGATAATGGTGATCGTTGGGAGTCTATTTTAGCAGCTAATATTAGAGCAGACAAACCTTATAGATAACAGTTATGTTAGCACATTCATTATTTTTTTATACATTTTCATTTATTGCAATCTTTTCAGCAATAATGGTAACAGCATCCAAAAATACAGTTCATTCAGTATTTTTTTTAATATTAGATTTTATAAGTGTATCGTGTCTATTTATAATGATTGGGGCAGAGTTTTTAGGGATGATTATGTTAATAGTATATGTGGGCGCTGTTGCAGTTTTATTTCTTTTTGTTGTTATGATGCTTAACGTAGCCCAACAAAAAAAACAGTGGTTTAGTTCTACAGAAAATTCAAAACATATTCCACTAGGTGTTCTGATAAGCGTAATTATTTTTTTTGAACTAATTATTGTAATTGGTGGATGGAAGTTTAAACCAGAAGTAGCTTCATCCATTTCACTTGCTTTTAATAATATTAATGTCTCGAATACACATTCAATAGGAAATGTTTTATATACTGACTATATTCATCTTTTTCAACTAAGTGGAATGATTTTGCTAGTTGCAATGATTGGGGCCATTGTTCTTACTTTTAGAAGAAGATCAGGTTTAAAGAGACAAAGTTATTTTTCTCAAATTTCAAGGGAAAGAAGCGACAGTGTTAAGTTAATTGAAGTTGAAAGTAACAAAGGAGTTAATATAGATGATTGATATAGGCTTAGGTCATTATTTAACTTTAGGTGCTATAATTTTTTCAATTGGTGTAGCTGGAATTTTTTTAAATAGAAAGAATATAATTGTTATACTTATGAGTATTGAGCTAATTTTATTATCTGTAAATATTAATCTGGTTTCTTTTTCAATATTTTTAAACGATTTAACTGGTCAAATTTTTACATTATTTATTCTGACTGTGGCAGCCGCCGAAGCTGCAATAGGATTAGCTATAATTGTTGTTTATTATCGTAATACTTCAAATATTGATGTTGAAAAAATACAAAGCCTAAAAGGTTAAAATGGAAATTTCACTTTTATTTTTACCACTTATAGCTTCAATCATTTCAGGTTTTTTTGGAAAATATATTGGAGATAGAAACTCTGAGATTATCACAAGTTTATTTGTTATAGCTTCAGCGTTATTATCTATATCAATATTTTACAATGTAATAATAAACGGATATGAAAATAATATTGTTATTGCATCCTGGATAAACTCAGGAACATTAAATGTAAATTGGTCAATAAAAATAGATCCACTATCTTCTGTAATGTTAGTTGTAGTAACGGCGATTTCTGCACTTGTGCATATATATTCAATTGGTTACATGTCGCATGACCCGCACAAGCCAAGATTCATGGCATACTTATCTTTATTTACTTTTGCTATGTTAACCCTGGTCACCGCAGATAACTTCCTTCAATTATTTTTTGGCTGGGAAGGAGTAGGACTTTGTTCGTATTTTTTAATAGGTTTTTGGTTTAAAAAAGATACAGCGAATGCTGCTGCAATTAAAGCTTTTTTAGTGAATAGGGTTGGTGACTTTGGATTAGCACTTGGAATTTTTTTGATTTTTTACTTATTTGGAACTGTTAATTATGATGAGGTTTTTCTTAAAATACCTGAGCTTGTAAACAAAGAAATTTCATTATTGAATAATTCTCCTCCTTTTGCATTTTTAGGTACTGCAGTTAGATCTATAGATATAATTTGCTTGCTTTTGTTTGTAGGAGCTATGGGAAAATCTGCACAACTTTTTTTACATACATGGTTGCCAGATGCAATGGAAGGTCCAACGCCAGTTTCTGCATTAATACATGCTGCAACTATGGTAACTGCCGGAGTTTTTTTAGTTGTGAGATGTTCTCCAATATTTGAATATTCTGTTTTGGCCTTAAACGTAGTTACAGTAATTGGTATGTCCACTGCTTTATTTGCTGCAACAGTAGCTTTAGTTCAAACAGATATAAAAAAGATCATTGCTTATTCCACTTGTAGTCAATTAGGTTATATGTTTTTTGCTGCAGGCGTAGGAGCTTACAATGTTGCAATGTTTCATTTGTTTACTCATGCTTTTTTCAAGGCTTTACTTTTTTTAGGCTCTGGATCAGTAATTCACGCTTTTAACAATGAACAAAATATTAACAAAATGGGCAATGTCTGGAAAAAAATTCCATATACCTGGATAATGATGATCATTGGAACTTTAGCATTAACTGGTTTTCCATTTTTATCAGGTTTTTACTCTAAAGATGCAATAATAGAATTTGCTTACTTAAAAGGAAATACATCGGGAATTATAGCTTCATATATAGGAATTTTTACCGCCTTTTTAACATCGTTATATTCTTGGAGATTAATTTTTAAAACTTTTCACGGCAAATTTAACAATGAAGAAATTAAAAAAGAAAAAATACATGAATCTCCAATTGTTATGATTGTACCTTTAATAATTCTTTCAGTTGGATCTATATTTGCAGGTTTTTTGTTTAAAGATATTTTTATTGGTTATTCTGATAATTATAATTTCTGGAATAACTCAATAAAATTTTTAAATCCACTAACCAATGAACACCCACCTTTATTTATAATAATAATAACACCAATATTAGTTATTTTATCAATTCCCATCTCATATTATCTTTTTATTAAAAATGAAAAAATTACACATTCAATTGTTGAGTCAAATAAATTTTTATATAATTTATTTCTTAACAAATGGTATTTTGATGAATTCTATAAATTTATTTTTGTTGATCCTGCAAAGAAGATTGGACTATTTTTTTGGAAATCAATAGATATAAATGTTATTGATAAATTTGGACCTGACGGAATTTCTAAATTAGTTAAATTTTTTTCTTTAAAGGCTAAAACTTTTCAAAGTGGATATATTTATCAATATGCATTTATTATGCTTCTAGGTTTTTCTGCAATTCTAACATTTTTAATTTTAAATTAATGGATTTTCCGATTTTATCATCACTTATATTGCTACCCTCTGTAGGTGCTTTATTTCTATTATTTGCAAAAGAATCAAATACAAAAAGTCAACAAACTATCAAGTATGTTTCTCTATTTGTATCTTTTGTTAATTTTTTTATATCAATTTACCTTTGGCAACAATTTGATAAATCTATTTCCCAGTTTCAATTCATTGAGGAAAAAATATGGTTAGATGGTTTTATTAATTACAAAGTTGGTGTTGATGGAATATCAATCTTATTTATTATTTTAACTACTTTTATAACTCCTTTATGTATAATATCTGTAAATAATAGTATTAAATCTAGATTAAAAGATTTTCTCATTGCAATTTTAATTTTAGAAAGTTTGATGATCGGTGTATTTTGTTCATTAGATTTAGTCGTTTTTTATTTATTTTTTGAAGGTGGGTTAATTCCAATGTTTTTAATTATTGGCATTTGGGGAGGCAACAGAAGAGTTTATTCTGCTTTTAAATTTTTCCTATATACGCTTTTAGGTTCAGTTTTAATGTTAATTGCCATTATTGCTATTTATTTAACTTCTGGAACAACCGATGTTGTGAAACTATACGATTTAGGAGTCAATCCAAATTACCAAAATTTCTTATGGTTGGCATTTTTTAGTTCATTTGCAGTTAAAACACCTATGTGGCCAGCACATACATGGTTACCTGACGCACATGTTGAGGCACCAACAGCTGGTTCAGTACTTTTAGCAGCAATATTATTAAAAATGGCTGGTTATGGTTTTTTAAGATTTTCAGTCGGACTATTTCCGATAGCATCAGAATTTTTTGTTCCATTAATTTATACCCTCAGTCTTATTGCAATAATATACACCTCTTTAGTTGCACTTATGCAACAAGACATGAAAAAATTAATTGCCTATTCTTCAGTTGCTCATATGGGTTTTGTAACACTTGGAATTTTTACATTTAATCAACAAGGCTTAGAAGGAAGTATAGTTCAAATGATTAGTCATGGTTTAGTTTCAGCTGCGTTATTTTTCTCCGTTGGAATTGTATACGAGAGAACTCATTCAAGGTTAATTGAAACTTATGGAGGCCTTGTTTCTTTAATGCCTAAATACTCAATTTTTTTAATGATATTTACATTGGCGGCTATTGGATTGCCAGGAACAAGTGGATTTATTGGAGAATTTTTAATTTTAATAGGAGCATTTCAAGATAATTTTTTTGTAGCAGCAATTGCTAGTTTAGGTGTCATTTTAGGAGCAGCTTATATGTTGTGGCTTTATAAAAGGGTTGTATTTGGAAAGTTAGAAAATAAAGAGCTCTTAACTATCAGCGATCTAAATAAATCAGAAATGTTCGTACTTGCCTGCTTAGCCTTACCAGTAATATTTTTTGGATTTTATCCTGAACCTATACTTAAAACCATTGAGGTATCTGTAAATAATTTAATTGAAATGTATAATAATAACTTAATAATTTTAGGTAATAATAATGGATAAACTAAACTTTATTTATCCAGAAATATTTATTTCTATTTCTATAATGTTTTTATTAATTTTAGGTGTATTCAAAAAAAATAGCTCTAACTTAATTAATATTCTATCAATCTTGGCTCTAATGGTAACTTTAGCTTTAATATTTAACTCTCCATTAAATACCGATATAGCTATTTTTAATGGAAGTTATAAAATTGATTTCATTTCATCATACATGAAAATTTTAACAATTTTGTCGGGAATTTTTGTTTTAATAACATCATCAAAATTTTTAAAAATTTTTAAAATATTTCAAATTGAATATTCGATACTAATTTTATCTTCTATTTTGGGTATATTTGTGATGATAAGTTCAAATGATTTAATTGTTTTTTATATTGGTCTTGAATTACAATCATTAGCTTTATATGTCCTGGCTTCCTTTAATAGAGATGATGTAAGTTCTTCCGAAGCTGGACTTAAATATTTTGTTTTAAGCGCTTTATCTTCAGGGTTATTATTATATGGGTGTTCATTAATATATGGTTTTTCAGGAACAACAAATTTCGAAGAAATTTCCGCTATAATGAATACCAATCAATACGGACTAACATTTGGGATAGTATTTATACTCGTAGGTTTAGCTTTTAAAATTTCTGCAGTTCCCTTTCATATGTGGGCTCCCGATGTTTATGAGGGCTCACCTACTTCCGTTACATTATTTTTTGCAGTAGCACCAAAAATTGCAGCATTAACTGTTTTCATTAGGTTTTTATATGTTCCATTCTTAAATGTAATTGATCAATGGCAATTAATAATAGTTTTTCTTTCTGTCGCTTCGATGATTTTTGGAGCTGTAGCCGCAATAGGTCAAAATAATCTCAAAAGACTAATCGCATATAGTTCTATTGGTCACATGGGTTATGCGTTAGCAGGTTTATGCGTCGGTACTAATGAAGGAATTCAAAGTTCTGTACTATACATAACTATATATCTTGTTATGAACTTTGGATTTTTTAGTTGTTTGTTTATGCTAAAAAGAGACAACAAATATCATGTGAATATTGACGATTTGTCAGGTTTATCAAAAAACCATCCACTCATCGCACTTTCATTGTTAGTTACATTGTTTTCATTGGCAGGAATTCCGCCACTAGCAGGTTTCTTTGCGAAATTCTATATTTTTAAAGCTGTACTTCAGCAGTCTATGTATTACCTGGCAATAATAGGCTTGTTGTCAACAGTTGTAGCAGCTTTTTATTATTTAAGAATAGTAAAAATTATGTACTTTGATTCAGAAAAAGATAAATATGATACTGATTATTCTTTAGGATTAAAAATTACATTAACTCTATCAACAATATTAATTTTATTTTACTTTATATATCCAAGTAAATTAATCGAAATTGTTTCAAATATAAATGTAATT
>CACIOK010000019.1 GCA_902588255.1 uncultured Pelagibacteraceae bacterium | reverse complement strand
TAGGAAAAAAAGATCAAGAAAAAATGAAGGAAGCTAAAAAAATATTTGAATTAATTAATAATAAACAATTTACGATAAAAAAATTAAGTACAGAAAATAATGAATTATACGGTTCTGTAAAACCTACGGAAATTTCTAAAGTAATACTTGAAAATGAAAAATTAGAAATTAAACCTTCTATGATGCAACTAGCAAAAGAAATAAAATCCTTAGGAAGCTTTAAAGTAAAAATTGACTTACATTCCCAAATACAAGCTATAATAGATATTAAGGTTATTGCAGAAGAAGCAGCTTAATAATTATACAATCTTTTCCCCACTGTATTTTTAATATTTTTTTTAAGTTTTTTTGATGTACAAATTTTAAATGAATAAAAACCTTAGTTTGGTAAAGAATAATTTCGAGGAATTGCCAAACAATATAGAAGCAGAACAATCGGTCTTGGGTTCTATATTAATGCAAAATGAAATATTTGACGATATTAGCACTTTAATTACCAGTATTAATTTTTACGATCCTTTGCATCAAAGAATTTTTGCTGCAATTGAAAGCCTCATTTATAAAGGTATGCTTGCAAATCCTATAACTTTAAAAAATCACTTTGAAAAAGAAAAAGATGATATTGACGTTCCTGAATATCTAGTCAAAGTCACAAAGTTTTCTTCTTCTTCACGACAGACAATTGAATATTCAAAGATCATTTACGATATGTATGTAAGAAGAGAATTAATTAAAATATCTGAAGGTACGATAGATACGGCAAAAGTTAATGACTTAAATATCTCTGGTCAAAAAATTATAGAAAATTCTGAAAAATTATTATTTGATTTAGCAGAAAAAGGTTCATTTAACTCTTCTCTTGTAAAGTTTGATGAGGCAATGAAACTTACTATTGAAATGGCTTCTAACGCGTATAAGAATGATGAAGGAATTGTCGGAGTTCCAACTGGGCTTAGAGATTTAGACGATAGACTTGGAGGTTTACATCAATCAGATTTAATAATTATTGCAGGAAGGCCCTCAATGGGAAAAACAGCTTTAGCTACAAACATAGCATTTAATGCGGCCAAAAAATTACAAGATGAAAATAAAAAATCCTCAATAGCCTTCTTTTCTTTAGAAATGTCATCAGAACAATTATCAACAAGAATTTTGGCTGAGCAGTCAAGAATTACATCTCATAATATAAGAAGAGGAAAAATATCTGATGAAGAATTTGATAAATTTATTGAAACATCAAAAACTATTTCTGAACTTCCTTTGTTCATTGATGAAACACCCGCAATAAGCATTGCAGCATTAAGCAATCGTGCAAGAAGAATTAAAAGACTTCATGGTTTAGACATGATAGTGGTTGATTATATTCAGTTAATGAGGGCTACAATTAATAATAAAGATGGAAGGGTTCAAGAAATATCAGAGATCACTCAAGGATTAAAAGCTATAGCAAAAGAACTATCTATACCTGTTTTGGCTTTATCTCAACTTTCGAGAGCTGTTGAGCAAAGAGATCAAAAAAAACCACAATTATCAGACTTGCGAGAATCTGGTTCAATTGAACAAGACGCTGATGTCGTTATGTTTGTTTACAGAGAGTCATATTATTTAGAAAAACAAGAACCAAGAGCTGCAACCGTAGAACATGCGGAGTGGCAAGCCAAAATGAATGAGGTATCAAATTTGGCAGAAATTATTATTGGAAAACAAAGACACGGACCAACAGGAAACATAATGCTAGAATTTGAAGCAATGTTTACTAAATTTAAAGATACTCAAACTAGTTAATTTCAAATATATAGTATTGTTAATGATTGCAAAACTGTATCAGAAAAATATTATCGAAAAACCCAAGCTAATTCTTTTTCTTTTAATAGTTGCATTATTGGGTTTTGGTTACTTCTCGAAAGATTTTAGACTAGATGCATCATCTGATACTTTATTAATTGAGGGAGATCCAGATCTAAAATATCTAAGAGAAATCACAGAAAGATACGGTTCTAAGGATTTTTTAGTTCTAACTTATACCCCCAAAGATGCCATGACTTCAGAAAGTTCCATCAATAATCTATTAAGTTTAAAATATAAAATTCAAAGTCTTGATTGGGTTCACAATGTAATAACATTGTTAGATATTCCACTTTTAAATAATTCAGAAGCACCACTTGCAGATAGACTGAAAAACTTTGTAACATTAAAAGATGAAGGCGTTGATAAACAAAGAGGTTTCAATGAAATTACAAATAGTCCTGTATTTAGAAATTTTGTAATTAGCGAAGATGGAAACACTTCTGGTATCATTGTTAATATTAAAAAAGATGAAAAAATAAAAATCATTAAAGATCAAGATGAATTAGAAAAACATAAAGATCTAATTAAAAAAAAGAACCACGAGAATATTTTAGAGATAAGAGAAATAATTAAAAGTTACAGCAAAGAAGCTAAAATTTTTCTAGGTGGAATACCTATGATTGCTGATGACATGATGTCATTTATTAAAAGTGACATAATAGTTTTTGGAGTTGGTGTTTTATTATTTATTATAGCAACACTTTGGTTTGTTTTTAGAAAGTTAATTTGGATAATTGTACCAATAAGTAGTTGTTTTTTTTCTGTTACAATTATGACTGGTCTACTTGGACTTTTAAATTGGAAGGTTACCGTAATATCATCAAATTTCATTGCTTTGATGTTAATTCTTACAATGGCAATGAATATTCATATTAGTACTAGATTTTTACAACTAAAAAAAAATAATCCTGAAATGCAAAATTTAGAGATAATTTTAATGGCTACATCAAAAATGTTTTGGCCCATTCTTTATACTGTACTTACTACAATTTGTGCATTTCTATCTTTAATTTTTAGTGAAATTAAACCTATTATAGATTTTGGCTGGATGATGACCTTGGGATTGTTAACTTCTTTTATTGTTACATTTACTTTATTGCCTACTTTA
The DNA here is from genome assembly GCA_902588255.1 of uncultured Pelagibacteraceae bacterium. Classification (GTDB taxonomy): domain Bacteria; phylum Pseudomonadota; class Alphaproteobacteria; order Pelagibacterales; family Pelagibacteraceae; genus Pelagibacter. The sequence goes on along the minus strand of CACIOK010000019.1, from coordinate 8,332 downwards.
CTTAATTTTTTATCCTCTGAAAAAACAAATATTAAAGAACAAAATAAATCTAAGATCACTGAACTTTTCAGTAAAGTTTCTATAAATAATAATAAAATTATTTTTTCAATAACTGGAGTAGTAATAATTTTAAGTGTAATTGGAATTTCTCGTTTGGAAGTAGAAAATAGTTTTATAAATTATTTCAACAAAAAGACTGAAATATACAAAGGTATGAAGCTTATTGATGAAAAGTTAGGAGGCACAACACCTTTGGAAGTAATTATCAAATTTCCAACTCAAGAAAAAAATGAAACGAACAGTGAAGACGATGAATTTGAAGATTGGGAAAATGAAGACAGCCAAAATAATGAAAAATACTGGTTTACTAAAGATAAAATTGACAAAATAGAAAAAGTTCATAACTATCTTGATGGCTTACCGGCAGTTGGTAAAGTTTTATCATTTTCATCAATTCTTAAAGTTGCAGAACAATTAAATAACAACAAACCTTTAGGAACTTTAGAAATGGGTGTTTTATACTCAAAAATTCCTGAAACTATTAAAAAAGAAATAGTTGATCCATATATTTCAATTGAAGATAACGAAGCAAGAATTAATTTAAGAATTAAAGATTCCCTAGAAAATCTAAGAAGAAATGACCTAATCAATAAAATAAATTATGATTTAGAAAATAAATTGGGTTTAAAAAAAGAGGAATTCAAGTTAGCTGGTGTTTTAATTTTATTTAATAATCTTTTACAAAGTTTATTTAAATCACAAATTTTAACTCTGGGTTTTGTAATGATTGGTATATTTGCAATGTTTATCATCCTTTTTAAAAATTTAAAATTATCCTTGATCGGAGTTGTGCCAAATTTTATTGCTGCTTTTTTTATTTTAGGAATAATTGGTTTGCTTGGAATACCTCTTGATATGATGACAATAACAATTGCTGCAATCACGATTGGTATAGCTGTCGACAATAGTATTCATTATATTTATAGATTTAAAGAAGAATTTAGTAAGAATAATAACTATTCAGAAACACTTAAGTTGTGCCATTCTACAGTTGGAGTTGCAATACTAAATACATCTATCACTATTGTTTTTGGTTTTTCTATTTTAGTCTTTTCAAATTTTATACCAACAATATATTTTGGAGTGTTTACAGGGATAGCAATGTTGTTAGCTATGGTATCTGTTTTAACTTTATTACCATCACTAATATTGTTATTTAAGCCATTTGGAGAAATTCAGAAGTAATGGTTGATAGTCTGTTAGATTTTTATAAATCAATTTCTGGTTTTGATTTAATTTATCTAATTATTACTATTTGGTCTTTAATTAGATGTTCTTCAAAAGGTTTTGTATTAAGTATTTTGTCAGCTTCAAAATGGTTATTGGCTTATATCATTACCTTGATTCTTTTTCCTAAAATTAAACCTCACGTAAAGGATGTAATTGATAATCAGTATATACTCGATTTAGTTTTGGGAATTGGTTTATTTATTGTAATTATATTTGTAATATTAATCGTTAATAAAGGTATATCTAAAACAGTTAAATACTCGGGAATCGGCAAAGTTGATACTGTTTTTGGCTTTTTCTTTGGCTTTGTAAGAGCTTACATTGTTTGTGTTTGTGTTTTTGCAACTATAAATATCTTCTATAATTATAAGAATTGGCCATTAAATATTTCTAAATCCTATACCTTTTCATATGTTCAAAAAGGTAGTAACTATCTAATAAAAGAATTTCCAAATGAAAAAGAATACAAAGATGCAAAAGAAAAAGTTCAAGATCTATAACCCTAAAATAAAGGAAGAATGCGCTGTATTTGGTATTAGCAATAACCAAGATGCTTCTGCTTTAACAGCTTTGGGTCTTCATGCTCTTCAACATAGAGGTCAGGAAGGTTGTGGAATTGTATCTTTTGATGGAAAAAAATATCATTCGGAAAAAAGATTTGGCTTGGTTGGAGATAATTTTAGCAAAGAAAAAGTTATAAAAACTTTGCCAGGTAATTATGCAATAGGTCATAATAGATACTCTACAACTGGAGGTACAACATTAAGAAATATTCAACCTTTTTTTGCTGATACTAACGCAGGAGGTATAGGTGTTGCGCACAATGGTAACTTAACTAATGCTATTACATTAAGAAAAAAAATGGTCGAGGAAGGGTCAATTTTTTATACAACATCAGATACTGAAACTATTGTTAAATTAATAGCAAGATCTAAAAGAGTTAAAACAATTGATAAAGTTATAGATGCACTCTTTCAAATTCAAGGTGGTTATGCGCTAGTAATAATGACTCAAAATACATTAATCGGAGCTAGAGATCCTTATGGAATTAGACCTTTGGTTATAGGAAAACTAAAGAATTCGTATGTTTTGGCATCGGAGACCTGTGCTTTGGATATAATTGGAGCAAAATTTGTTAGGGAAGTAGAAAATGGTGAAATTGTTTGTATCGAAAATGATAAACTTCAAAGTGTAAAACCTTTTCCCCCAAAAAAAATTAGACCTTGCGTTTTTGAATATATATATTTTTCTAGACCCGATAGTATATTAAATGGAAAAACAGCTTACGAATATAGAAAAAGTTTTGGCGCGGAATTAGCAAAGCAAGAGAATTTAGATGCTGATTTGGTTGTTCCAGTTCCAGATTCAGGTAATGCTGCAGCATTAGGATATGCACAAGAAAAAAAAATGATTTTTGATTTAGGTTTAATAAGAAATCATTATGTTGGAAGAACTTTTATTGAACCATCACAAAGAATAAGAAGCTTAGGGGTTAAACTTAAACTAAATGCTAATTTATCGGTAATCAAAAATAAAAAAATAATATTAGTGGATGACTCATTGGTAAGAGGTACAACTTCATCAAAAATAGTAAAGATGCTATATGATGCTGGAGCAAAAGAAATTCATGTAAGAATTGCTAGTCCCGAAATAAAATTTCCAGATTTTTACGGTGTCGATACCCCAACAAAAAAAGAGTTATTAGCAGCAAACAATTCAGTTGATAAAATTTGTGAATTAATAGGTGCAAAGTCATTAAAATTTTTAAATATTGATGGTCTTTATAAAGCCATGGGATTTGACAAAAGAAATAATATTTACCCTCAATTAACTGACCACCATTTTACTGGCGACTATCCGGTCAAAGTAATTGATGAACTTGGAGAGGATAAAGTTACACAATTATCATTATTAAGTACTGCATCAAATAACTAATGAAAAAAGTAAGTTTCACAGAAATGAAAAACGGAACTAAGGAGGATTATCTTTTTTTAGATAAACATGAAAAAGAATATGCAAGTCATACGGCTGACAGAATACTAAAGTTTATGTCAGGTCTTACCGAAACTCTTGAAGGTTACAAAGTATCAAGATTAGAACATTCTCTACAAAGTGCTACAAAGGCTTTTAAAGCTGGTGAAGACGAAGAAATGATAGTTGCAGCATTACTTCATGACATTGGAGATGAATTGGCCCCAATGAATCATTCAGAGTACGCAGCTGCAATATTAAAGCCTTATGTTTCAGAAAAAACTCATTGGATAATTGAAAAACATGGAGAATTTCAAGCTTATTACTATGCCCATCATTTAGGAGGTAACAGAAACAAAAGAGATAAATACATAGGACATAAGTATTATCAGGCAACATTAGATTTTTGTGAAAAGTACGATCAAGGATCTTTTGATCCTAATTATAAATCATTGCCACTGAAATACTTTGAACCAATTGTTAAAAAAATATTTTCGAGAAAACCTTACTCTCAATAAATATCTCTCTTAACTGATATTTATGACCAATCAATTAAAGAATGAAAACAGTCCGTATTTGAGGCAACACGAGACTAACCCTGTTAATTGGCTACCTTGGAAAAAAGAAACTTTAATAAAAGCTAAAAACGAAAAAAAACCAATTTTTTTAAGTGTTGGTTATGCAAGTTGCCATTGGTGCCATGTAATGGCTCATGAAAGTTTTGAAAATATTGAAACGGCCAAGATCATGAATGAAAAATTTATTAATATTAAGGTTGATAGAGAAGAAAGGCCCGATCTTGATTTTATTTTTCAGAAAAGTTTAGGAATTTTAACTGGTGCGCAAGGTGGTTGGCCTCTTTCTATGTTTTTAGATGAAAATGGTGTTCCATTTACTGGAGGAACTTATTTTCCTCCAAATGACATGCAAGGGAGACCGAGTTTTAATAAAGTTTTAGAAAATGTTTCAAAAGTTTATTTAGAAAACAGAGAAAAAATAATTGCACAAGTTTCACAGATGAAAATGGTTTTTAAAGAATTAAACCTTAAAAACGCTGTTGTGAAACAAGATTTAGAACCATTAGCTGAAAAAATATTACAATATATGGATAAAGAAAATGGAGGGTTTCAAGGAGCTCCAAAATTTCCTCAATTTTATATTTTTGATACCATTTTATATTTTTACTTTAAAAATAAAAAAGAAAGTTTTTTTAATGCAGTAGAAAAACTTTTAAAAAATATTTCTTCAAAAGGAATATATGATCAACTCGAAGGTGGTATTGCAAGGTACACTGTGGATGACAAATGGATTGTACCTCACTTTGAAAAAATGCTTTATGACAATATATTGTTTGTTAAAATTCTAAATAACTTTGTTTACCATACAAATGATAATTATTTTAAAGAAAAATTAAAACAAACTATCAATTTTATTAATTCTCAGTTTAAAAATAAAAATAATTTACTTGGTTCAGCTTATGATGCAGATAGTGAGGGAATTGAAGGTAAGTACTATGTATGGAAATACAACGAACTAGAAAAATTATTAGCATCGGATTTTGAGCTTTTTAAAAAGAAATATGAAATTACAAAAGAAGGTAATTTTGAAGGATCAAATATTTTAATAGAAAAAAAAGATATTGCTCTTAATGGTGATGAAAAAGATAATATTAAAAAAATTGAAAATAAACTTTTACAATTTAGACAAAAAAGAATTAAACCTTTTTTTGACGATAAAACACAAACTGATTTAAATAGTTTTTGGATTTATTCAATTTTACATTCTTCTTTTATTTTAAATGACAAAAATATTTATAACCAAGCAATAAACTATTTTAGTAGTCTGCAAACTTTACTTAATAATAATATTTTTCATTGTTACAATAAAAGTAGAAAAGAAGTAGATGTTTTTTTAGAAGATTATGCTTATTACTGTCTCCTTTTAGTTTCAATTTATGAAATTAATAAAGATGAAAATTCTCTAAAAAAGTGTTCTGAACTGCTAAAGCAGACTTGGAATTTTTTTTATGATGAAGATAATAATTTATTGCAAAAAAATATAAAAAATTCCAACGATCTTTTTGTAAAACCTATAGATGTAATTGATAACAATATACCAAATGGAAACGGCATTTTCCTATTAGCATGTAATAAAATATTTAATATTACTGAGGATATTTTTTGGAAAGAGAAGATAGAAACATTAAAAAAATCTTATCATTCCTCAATTAATAACACTTACTCTCAGATGTTTAGCTATTTGAAAATTCTAGATATCTGTGATCAAAATATAACTTTCTCATTTAATGGTGATGATAAAAAATTTAAAGATATAAAGGATAAATTACTAAAAAAATATTTTGAAAAAGCCACTTTTATATATAAAGAAAATAGTGAAGAAAGTTTTATTTTAATATGTAAAAACCAAACTTGTTCAGAAAAACTTAAAAGTTTAAAGGAAGTTGAAAACTATATTAATGAAAAATTTATCTAACCAACAAAAAGGTTCATTGTTAGCATTTACTGCTGTATTTTTCATCACTCCAGATTCTTTGTTTATAAGACTTAGCAATATAGATACATGGGGTATGCTTTTTTACAGAGGTGCTATACCTTTTTTTGTTGTTTTGACTGGTCTATTAATTTTTTACAAAAAAACTTTTTTTAAAGTTTTTTTTTCTATGGGAATTCATGGAATTTTTTATGCTTTAATTTTCGCAATAACTAATATTACTTTCATTGTATCAATACAGAATACAAACGTTGCTAATACTTTGGTGATGATAGCAATGGCTCCAATGCTTTCTGCTATCTTGGGCGGAATTTTTTTAAAAGAAATGCCAGATAAAAAAACCTGGACAGCTATAATTATTACTTTTGGTGCAGCTGTTTATATTTTTTATGACTCTATACATTTAGGTAATTTTTTTGGAGACTTGTTTGGTTTAATAACAGCTCTTGGACTTGCTATCGGAGCAGTAATAATCAGGTCGGCAAAAAAGAAAGATCTGGTACCTGCGGCGGTTGTGGGAAAACTTATAGTTGCTATGTTTGCAATATTTTTTGTTGAAAGCTTCTTGCTTGATAAAACAGATATAATTATTGTTCCTATAATGTGTGTAATGTGCGTAGCTTTGCCTTTTGTCTTGGTAACTATTGCGCCAAGATTCATATCTGCAGCAGAGGTTAACCTTTTTTTTTTACTTGAAACAATTATAGGACCAATATGGGTATGGATGTTCATTAAAGAGCAACCATCATTAGAAACCATACAAGGTGGATCGATAATAATATTAACAATTGCAATTCACTCATTTCTTAAAATAAAAAATTCATAACTTAGACACATTAAAAGCTTGATTTCGTCTAAAATGAGAAATAATAAGCTGTCGATTTATGAATAAGGTTTTAAAAAATTCTTGGGCTCTCTTTCTTGGCATGGGTTTAATTATGACCGCCCATGGGTTCCAAGGTTCTTTGTTGGGTGTTAGAGCTGTAACTGAAAATTTTAGCTTAGCTTCAACAGGTTTTATGATGTCTGGATACTTTGTTGGATATTTTATTGGTGCAAGAACAATACCAAATATTATTTCAGGCGTTGGTCATATAAGGGTATTTGCAGCTTTCGCTTCTATTGCATCATTGACTGTTTTAATGCACTCAGTTTTTATTAACCCATTTACCTGGTTTATATTAAGAGTTGGCACAGGTTTTTCCATGGTTTGTATTTATACAATTGCTGAAAGCTGGCTTAATGACAGATCTAGTAACAAAAACAGAGGAAAGGTTTTGTCTATTTATATGATCATTCTATATAGCTCGATGGGGGTTGGAATGTTTCTTCTTAATTTTAGCAGACCTGAAAATTTTGAACCTTTTATTTTGATATCAGTAATTATGTCTGCTGCATTAATACCGATTTTGCTGACAAAAAGAAAACCACCAAATTTTAAAAAAATAAAAAGCATGTCTTTAAAAGAATTATATGAATGTTCCCCTTTGGGAATGGTTGGTGCTGTTTTTTATGGAACAACACAATCTGCACTATTCACTCTTTTAGCAGTATATGCAGCTTCAATGAATTTTACAATTTTTGAAATTTCTTTAGTAACTTTTCTTCTAGCAATATCTGGAGCTATATCACAATACCCTATTGGAAATTTATCTGACAAATATGACAGAAGATTAGTTATAATTTATTCAACTTTTGGTGCTTCATTGTTTGCTTTACTCTCAATTTTTTCATCATCCACAATGCACCTGCCTGGAGGATTGGGAAGTAAATTTTGGTTTTATATATTTTTAACATTTTTTGCTTTTTGTAGCTTACCAATGTTTTCTTTAATTTTAGCTCATACTAATGACTTTATAACAAAAGATAAATTTGTTGCTGCGGGAGCAGGTTTACAATTTGCATTTGGGCTAGGTGCAATTAGTGGTCCTTTCTTATGTTCGATATTTATGGATTTAGTTGGATCAAATGGATTTTTTGTATTTTTGATTATTTTTCATAGTTTAATTGGATTTTTTGGAATTTATAGAATGAAAGTTAGACCTACCCAAGAAAATCCGGACTCACAATTTGTTCCAGTGCCTCAAACTATAACTCCAATTGGCATGGAATTAAACCCAACAACAGAACATATTGAAGAACCATATACAGAAAAAGTTAAGAAAATGCTGGAAAGAAAAGGTGTAAGTTACAAAAAAGAAGAGGAAGCAACTCAAGAAATAGTGAAAAAAGAAAGCTAAAATAAAATAACTTCACTATAATTAATCCACTTACAGTTGAACACATCTTGGACACAAAAGTTTAATCTTATACTTGCGAAATTAACAATTTTTTGCTGAAATAACTTTTTTATAAAATGAAAAAGAAAAAAAAAAGAAAAGTTAAAAACCAAAGTTTAATTAAAGGGATTTTTCCAAAATCACTTGGTAAAGCCTATATTGATTTTAAAAAGCAGCAAGATGCTAATAAGCTAAAAAAAATTAAATTAGAAGAGAGAGAAGAAGCAAAAAGACTTGTTCAAGAAAGAAAAGATTTACGAGCAAGAGAAGAAAAAATTGAA
>CACIOK010000018.1 GCA_902588255.1 uncultured Pelagibacteraceae bacterium | reverse complement strand
TTGGGGTATAGGGGTGAATTTCAGAAAGAATTTAGAGTTTATCAAAGAGAAAACTTGAAATGTTACAATAAAAATTGCAATGAGATAATTAAAAAAAAATATATATCTAATAGATCAACTTTTTTTTGCATTGCTTGTCAAAAATAATTAATTATTTTATTGACCGTATTTAATTCTCAGGATATACCACAGCGCGCATGGCAAATACAAAATCGGCTATTAAAAGAATAAGAAGAATTGCTCGACAGACAACAGTAAATAGAGCTCGTAAAAGTAAATTCAAAAATGCCATTAAAAAAATGAACCTTTTAATTGAATCAAAAAAAAAACAGGAAGCATTAAAATTCTTACCCAAGTTGAATTCAGAGTTAATGAGAGTCGCTAAAACTGGTATTATTAAGAGGCAAAACGCATCAAGAAACGTCTCAAGAATTACAAAAAAAATATCTGCTTTATAAACTAAACCACCTCAAGTTGATTTAAAAAATTAAATCATTCAACTAAAAGTATTTATACTAAATATAAATTTTTTTTTGAAATTAATTACTAGATGTTGATGTCAAGTTTTTTAAAATTTTTTATATAAAAATTTTTTAGAATTCCACTTCAGATTTTATTTTTATTTTACAAATTTTACATCGCTAGGTTGAGATATACTTATATGCACTTACAGATTTTATTTTATTTTAAATTTTAAAAATATTTTATTGCATAATTATATTTTTAGTTTTAATTGAAGTTATCCAAAATATTCATGAATAATAATTTATCTAAAAATATAACAAAAATTTCTCAAGAAAAAATTGATTGGGTAGAAGTACAGGTACGTATGAAAAACAATTTTGGAAATGACATTTTTGAGAGCTGGTTAAAAAAAATAATCTTTGTTGAAGAATTTAAAAATTATGTTTTGTTATCGGTCTCAACAAGATTTATTAGAGATTGGATTACCTCAAGATATTTAGATGAAATCTTAAGAATAATAAAAGAATTTAATAAGAATATAAGTAGAATAGAACTTAAAATTAATGAGACTAACACTGAGAATAATAAAGAAAACAAAAGTTTTATAAAAAAAAATGAAAATATTTCATTCATTAAGGATAGTTTTTTACAATACAATCGAATAGATCAAAATAAAAATTTTGATAATTTCATTGTTGGCCAAAGTAATAAATTAGCATACGAAGCATCAAAAAAAGTAACTCAACATTTAACGCATTATAATCCTTTATATATTTATGGTGGTGTTGGAATGGGAAAAACCCATCTTTTAAATTCAATAGGTTTTATTTTGAAAAATAATAAGAAGATAATGTTTATTTCAGCTGAAAGATTTATGTATCAATTTGTTAAGTCTATAAAATCGAATGAGATGGTTAAATTTAAAGATTATTTTAGAAATACCGAAGTATTAATTGTTGATGATATACAATTTATGAACGGTAAAGAAGCTATGCAAGAAGAGTTTTTCCATACATTTAATGCATTGATAGAAAAGGGTTCTCAAATCATAGTTTCTGCAGACAGAGCACCAAATAAATTATCTAGAATTCAAGAGAGAATTAAATCTAGATTTTCGGGGGGACTAGTTATTGATATTCAAAAACCTGATTTTGAACTAAGATATAAAATTGTAACTACTAAAATAGAAGAATTAAATATTTTAAATGCAAGTCAATTTAAAATACCAGAAGAAGTAAAAAATTTTATTAGTACAGAGATTAAAACAAGCATAAGAGAAATTGTAGGGGCAATTAATAGAGTCTTATCGTTTTCAAGAATTTATAATAAAGTACCAAATTTATCTGAAGTAAAAATTATATTAAAAGATTTACTAAATTTATCAGAAAATAATGTTACTATTGATCAAATACAGTCACTAGTGTGTAAATTTTTTAAAATAAGTAAAAATGAAATGTTGTCTTCAAGAAGATCTAGGTATTTAGTAAGACCAAGACAAACTGCAATTTATTTAACAAAAATTCTTACGTCAAAATCCTTACCTGAGATAGGCAGAGAATTTTCCAATCGAGATCACACTACTATTATACATTCAGTAAAAACTATTGAAAAATTGAAAAAGATTGATTTGGAACTTAATGCAAATATAGACACTCTGAAAAACAAAATTTTATATAATAAGAATAATGAAATTTAATGTTAATCAACAAGACTTACAAAAATCTTTAAATTATTGTCAAGGTGTAATAGAAAAAAGAAGTACTTTACCAATTTTATCAAATATTTTATTAGAAACAGGAAGTTCAAAACTTACAATTACTGCAACTGACTTGGATTTAATTTTTATACATCAAATAAATAATGTTGAAATTCTTGAAGAGGGAAAAACAACAACAACAGCATCAATAATGTATGACATTATTAGGAAGTTTTCTTCAGGTAAAAAAATTAATTTATCACTAAGTGGCGAAAATAGACTTCATCTTGAGTCGGAAAAGTCTATTTTTAATCTAAACTGTATTAGTCCATCAGAATTTCCAGTAACTGAGGAAAATTTTAATGAAAATGAGTTTGTGATTAAGTCTAAACAATTATTAAAACTTTTAAATAAATGTAAATTTTCAGTTTCCAATGATGAAACAAGACATTACTTGAGTGGAATTTTTTTACATCAAACACAGCTTGAGGAAAAAAACTTTTTGACTGCTGCCGCAACAGATAGTCACAGAATGTCAATATCAAAATTTAGACTTCCAGAAAAAATTAATTTTGATCCTGTCATTTTGCCAAAAAAAACAATATTTCAACTATGTTCTTTGCTTGAAGAATATGATGGGGAAGTAAAGATTTCCAACCTTAAGTCGAAGATTAAATTTGAGTTAAATAATAGTATTTTAATTTCAAAATTAATTGATGGAAAATTCCCCAATTATGTTCAAGTTATACCCAAAAATAATCAAAAAAAATTAGAAGTTGACCTAAAGTTATTTTTGGACTCGGTTGATAGAGTTGCATCTGTTTCTTTAGATAAAAAAGATGGTGTAAAATTTAATTTATCTAAAAATGTATTAAATTTGTCCGTAAACAATACTAATAGTGGCGATGGTAAAGAAAGTTTGAGTGTTAAATTTGATTATGATTTAGATATAAGTTTTAACTCGAGATATTTAATTGATGTCGCTTCACAACTAGATGGAGATAAAATAGAAATTTTTTTTAACGATACTGGTTCACCAGCACTAATAAAAGATCCTTCAGACTTTGATAGTATTTATGTAGTTATGCCTATGAAGGGTTAATTTAAACTGTCTAACTCAGTATAAATTTTTTTTTGTAATATTTCTAAAAAAATTTCTTTATTCATTCCTGCTTCAATTGGTTTTAAAATTGAAATTATTAAGGTTAAATTTGGTTTTAAATTTTCTTTTTTCGGCCAAATGGTACCTGAATTAATTGCCACTGGTTGGCATTTTATTTTAAGCTCATTATATATTCTGCTTACTCCTTTTTTAAATTGCGACCTATCATCAGGTTTTAATCTCGTGCCCTGTGGAAAAATTATTAAAGGTCTATTCGTTTCATTTATTGACTTATTAATTTTTTTAAAAAAATCTAAATTTTCTTTAGTTGTTTTTCCACGATCGATAGAAATTGAACCAATTTTTATTAAATACCATCCAAATATTGGAATTTTTAATAATTCTTTTTTTAAAATGAAAACGGGAGAATTAAAAATTGTTTGTAAAAAGAAGGTTTCAAACATTGATTGATGCGATGATGCAATAAAAAACTTTTCATTACTGATTAAATTTTCTTTACCTTTAACTATTATTTTTGTTGATAAAAAAATCTTTAAACATATTCCTGTCCAGTAACCCATTAATTTTCCACCAAATAAAACAATTTTTTTGGGTAGTAAAAGTGAAGGTAAAAATATTATAGAAATTAAAATAATTCCTAAATAAAAAAAAATTGAAAATAAAAAATTTCTTATCATTTAAATCAAAAGCTAAATTAAATCTTTTAACCTTTGTCTTTTTTTAATTACATTAATTTTATATCCTTTAATTAAGATTTCGGCTGGTTTTAATCTTACATTGTAATTTGAACTTAGAGACATGCCATAAGCACCAACATCAGAAATTATAACTAAATCTTTTTCATTTAGTTTTTGGAATTTTTTAGCTGTTAAAAATCTATCTGTACTTTCACAAATTGGACCAACAAATTCATAAGTTTTTTTTGTAAACACATTTTTTTTGTTTTCAGGAATAATTTGATGTTCAGCTCCGTACAGAGCTGGTCTCATTAAATCGTTCATTCCTGCATCTAAAATTACAAAATTTTTATTAGATCCATGTTTGATATAAATTACTTTTGAAACAAGTATTGCAGTATTACCAATTATTGATCTACCAGGTTCAAAGATAATTTTCGTATTATGTTTTTTTAGAACTTTTTTAATAGCTACTGCATATTTTTTATAGTTTAGGTTTTTAATTTTTTTATCATAAGAGATACCCATACCTCCCCCTAAATCAATAAATTCAAATTTATAATTAGATTTTTTTATAATTCGATCTACAACTTTTAGCATTTTTTCATATGGTTGGTTGCTTAAAATTTGGCTACCAATATGAACACTTAAACATTTAAGCTTTATAAATTTAGAATTTTTTAAATATTTTACCAATTCTAAAAAATATTTTTCAGTAAGACCGAATTTATCTTGTTTTTTCCCCGTAGATATTTGTTTAAGAGTTTTAGCATCAGTATTTGGGTTTAGTCTTATCCCAATATTTACTATTTCTCTTTTACTTTTTGCAATTCTTTCTATTTCCAAAATCTCACTTTTTGATTCAGCATTAATTAGTAGTATTTTTTTATCAATTGCAAATCTCAACTCTTCCGATGTTTTACCTACTCCAGAAAAGACAATTTTTTTTGTTTGAATTCCAGCTTTTAAAGCTTTTGTTAATTCACCCAATGATACTACATCTGCACCTAAACCAAATTTTTTTATTTCTTTTAAAAGTTTCAAATTAGCATTTGCTTTAACAGCAAAACAAATAAGTGGATTTAAATTTTTAAAGTTCTTTTTAAAAATCATTATATTTTTTTTTAGTTTCTTATAAGAATAACAATAAATAGGTGTTGAAAACTTTTTTGTTAAATTTCTAACTTTGACATTTTCTATGAAAAATTTTTTTTTAATATATTTCATTATATATATAATTTAATAAAATTACCAATTTGTACTTTGTATTCAGGGTCACCTTTTTTTCCACAAGAAAATAAAAACAGAAAACATATCAAGGTTAATATTATTTTTTTTTTCATTTTTATTCTTTTTTATATTTAGTTATCATTTTTTTAATATTAGCAAAAGAGGTTCCACCAAAAGATTTTTTTGAGTTTACGGAGCATTTTAGGTCAAACACTTTTATTACATCTGATGTAAGCATTGGTTCTATTTTTTTTAAGTCATTTAAATCTAATTCATGTAACTTTTTTTTCTTTTTTTCTGCTAAATTAACTATTGAAGCTGTTATTTCATATGCCTTTCTAAAAGACATTTTATGATTTTTAACTAGGAAATCAGCTAAATCAGTCGCAGTAATGTAACCTGTTTCTGCAAGTTCTAACATTTTCTTTTTGTTTGGACTAAAGTTATTTAAAACTTCATTTAGTATAGAAATAGAGTTTTGTAGTATTTTGTTAGTTTTAAAAACTAATTCTTTGTCATCTTGTAGATCTTTAAAATAGGAAAGTGGCAATCCTTTTAAAATTGTCAGCATTGAAAATAAATTTCCGAATGAATTTCCAGATTTGCCTCTTAGATATTCCAGTAAATCAGGATTCTTTTTTTGAGGCATTATAGATGATCCAGTAACAATTTTATCTGAAAGGTTTATTAAACCAAAACCATCAGAGTTCCATATTATAAGTTCTTCAGCTATTCTTGAAATATGCAAGGAGCACACTGAGGAAGCATATAAAAAATCTAAAACAAAATCTCTATCTGCAACAGTGTCAATTGAGTTATTTGTAGGTTTTTTAAAACCTAATTTTTTTGTAGTAAAATTTCTATCAATGTTAAATGATGTTCCAGTTAATGCCGCAACACCCAAAGGGTTTTCAGATAAATTTTCTAAGTTATTATTAAATCTTGACTTATCTCTTTTAAACATTTCAATATAAGCCATCATATAATGAGCAAACGAAACAGGTTGGGCATTTTTTAAATGAGTGAAACCAGGCATAATTGTTTCAACATTTTTTTGCGCAATTTTTAGTATAGTTTTAATGAGATTTTCTAATTTTTTATTAATATCATTAGTTGCTAATCTCATCCAAATTTTAAAATCTGTTATTACTTGATCATTTCTTGATCTTGCAGTGTGAATATAGCCTGCTTCATCACCAATAATTTCAAATAATCTTTTTTCTATATTTATATGAATGTCTTCATAACTATCATTAAAAATAAATTTTTTTTTCTTAATTTCGTTTTCAATTTTATTTAAACCATAAATTATTTTATTTTTAATTTTAAAAGATATTATTTTTTGTCTAAAAAGCATTTCGACGTGTGCTATTGATCCTTCAATATCTTGTTTATAAAGATTTTTATCTATTTCTATTGAACTACCAATCTTTTCAAATAAAGCTGAGCTTTTTTTTTTAATTCTTGTTTTCCATATTGTTTGGTTGTTTTTATTTTTTGCCATGGTATTTAACTATACTCATTTAGTATGAAATTTTTAGTATTAATATTTTTAAAAAAATAAATAAATATATTTATGCAATTTTCTCTTAATACGGTAGTAATAAAGCCTGAAAAAAACCTTCCTATAACAAATGCGATAATCTTACTTCATGGATATGGAGGAGATGGGAAAGATATAAGTATGTTAACTTTAAATTGGAAAAGGTTTTTACCGAACACAGTTTTTTTATGTCCAGATGGGCATGAAGTTTGTTCTATAAATCCTTCAGGTTTTCAATGGTTTGATTTATCAAAAGATGATCCTGCATATATACTAAATGAGTCAAGCAAGGCAGAAAAAAAAATATTAAAATTCATAGGAGAAGTAAAAGAATTTTTTAAATTAGACTCTTCAAAAATTTGTCTTTCAGGATTTAGTCAAGGAAGCATGCTATGCATAAATTTAGGTTTAATAAGCGAAGAAAATTATGCTTGCATAGTAGGTTTTTCTGGAAAAATAATAGATAAGGAAGATTTACTCAAAAGAAAAAAATCTAATACAAAATATCTTTTAATACATGGTGATCTAGATGAAGTTGTTATACCTACAAGTTTATTAGAGGCAAAAGATTTTTTGTTAAGAAATAATATTGATGTGAAAACAAAAATTGTTAAGAATTGTGGACATAATATTCCAGTTGAGGCCTCTAGTTTGGCATTAAATTTTATTAGAGAAAATATAATATAGTAATAAAAATTTAATAAACATTTAGACCTATTGAAAAATAAAATAAATTAAGCTACTCTTAAAATATAAATGACTTTAATTGATCAGAATACTGCACTAGAAAAATGTCCAGCATTAGTTTTAAATGCTGATTATAGACCTTTAAGTTATTACCCATTGTCTTTATGGAGTTGGCAAGATTCAATAAAATCAGTTTTTTTAGATAGAGTTACAATCGTCAGTAATTATGACCGTGTAATTAGAAGTCCTTCTTTGTATATGAAACTTCCAAGTGTTATTGCTCTAAAAAATTATATAAGCCCTCAGTCAAATCCAAATTTTACAAGATTTAATGTTTTTTTAAGAGATAAATTTTCCTGCCAATATTGTGGTAGTAAGAATGAATTGACATTTGATCACCTATTGCCAAGATCAAAAGGTGGAATAACTGATTGGGACAATGTTGTTACAGCTTGTTCAAGCTGTAATGTAAAAAAAGGTGGACGTTTACTAATTCATTCAGGAATGAAACTAAGCAATAAACCATTTCAACCTACCACTGAAGATTTACATAAAAATGGAAAAAATTTTCCACCAAATTTTTTACATGAAAGTTGGATGGACTATTTATATTGGGATGTTGAGTTAGAGCCCTAACTAAATTTTTTCTGAAATACTAATTGCTATTTTTGATCCAGTTTTAATAGCTTTATCTAACAAAAGGTAGATTCCTTTTTTTGTTGCACCTTTTTCGTAAGCGATATTCTTATGATGGATCTCATCTTCTCTGAACTTTTTAATTTTTTTTTTTAATTCTACTTCATCTGCTTCTAATTGATTTAATTGACTCAAATAGTGCTTATCAATTACTTCTTCAACAGAGGCTGTGCATAGCATTGCTGCTTTTTTCCCAAGAATAGTTGATCCAAAACCAAGTCCAACTCCAAGGAGGTCCCATAACGGTAGCATTTTAGTAGGTTTGATTTTTCTTTTTTTAATTTCATTTTCAAAGTATTCACAGTGCTCTTTTTCATGAACTTTCATTTCCTCTATAGTTTTTTTTAAATTTTCATCTTTTATCAATGTATTTAAAGCCAACAATTGACCTTCATATATTTTAATTGCCCCACGTTCACCTGCGTGGTCAACTCTAATAAATTCTTCAACTTTAATTGGATCTGTTTTTTTCATTTATTAATAATTTAACACTATATAGAGTGATTAGTATTGAAACAAATAAATTTATAGTCGCAAGTGATAAACCAAATAATCGAAAATTTACCTCTTTACAGCTTGGTAAGCTGTCAGTTAAAGATTTTATAATTTCGGTTTTATCAATTAAATTTATGTTAGCGTTAGAGCAGCCAGAATATTCAGTAAAAATATTATTTTCGATGCCAACATGATATCCAGATAAAAATGAACTAGAAATAAATATTATAGATAAAAAAAACAACCAGCTTGTTTTTTTTTGTGCAGCGAATCCTAAGAAACAAATAAAAATAGAAATAATGTAGGGCACTCTTTGATATACACAAAGTTTGCAAGGTTTTTGGTCTAATATAAATTCAATATATATGGCGCTCAATAATGAAAATATACTTATACAGAAAATCAGTAAAAAGTAATTTTTTAAATTAAAATTTTGACCCATATTTAATTATTAAAGTTTACTAGAAAATTATAAACAAAAAATACAAATATTATCAAAATTATTGAAATGGAAATTGATACTAAAACTAGTTTTTTTTCTACAATTTTTTTCATTGTAGTTCCAAAATTTCCTATCAAAAAAGCAATTATGAAAAATCTTAAACCTCTGGTGATTAAAGAGACGATTACAAAATATAAAAAATTAAAATGAACAAATCCACTCGTTATTGTTAACAACTTAAAAGGTACCGGTGAAAAGCCAGCAATCGCTAATAATGTCATCCACGCAACAGCTCCACCTTCAGAGGATACTTTTTCTTTCAAAAAGGATGTATTGTCTACACCATAAAGTTCAAATATTTTAACTCCGATTTCGTTAAAAAAAATATAACCTATGAAGTAACCTAGACAAGCGCCTAGCACTGAGCATACAGTAGCTATCATAGCAATTCTTAACCACTCTTTGCGTTTTGCAATAGTCATTGGGATAATTATAACATCTGGTGGAATTGGAAAAATGAAACTTTCAACAAATGAAATTACACCTAAAAAAAACTTTGAACTTTTGTGCCCCGCTAATTTTAAAGATTTATAGTATAATTCTTTAAACATTTTTTGGTTTTAATACAATTTGTGTTCTTATACTATTTAAATTTATATAATAATTTATGCAAATAAGGGGCGAATGGCGGAACTGGTAGACGCGCACGACTCAAAATCGTGTTTCGCAAGAAGTGAGAGTTCGATTCTCTCTTCGCCCACCAATTTATGATTTAAAAATGAAAAAAAATTTAGAAATTAATAAAATTAATAACTTAGTAGAATTGTTTTTTAATCAATATGAAAATCAATCAGATAAGAATAAAATATTATTATCTTCTCTTAAAGAGCCAAGAAAGGATTATAGTTGGCAAGAAATTTTTAATTCAATTAATAAATTATCAGAAGAACTAAGGAAATTTGTAAATAAAGGAGACAGATGTTTATTAATTTCAGAAAATAGACCCGAATGGTTTATTTCCGACCTATCTGTTATGTTATCAGGATCAATTACTGTTCCTGCATACACAACTTATGCTGAAAGAGATTATGAATATATCATAAATGACTGTACACCATCAGTAATTTTTGTTTCAAATACAGAACAATTTAACAAACTAAAAAATGTAATTAAAAGTAAAGATTTTATTAAAAAAATATTTTCTTTTGATAAATTAGAAAATGTAAATGAAAATCAATATCAAAATATAAATAATTTATTTTCTAATTTAAAGAACCAAAATAATATTCCTAAAATGGAAAAAAATAGAAAAGATCCAGCATGTATTATTTATACTTCTGGAACTCAAGGCAATCCAAAGGGTGTTGTTCTAAGTCACGGTGGAATCTTAAATAATTGCGAAGGTGCAATTAAAATTTTAGAACCGCTAATTAAAAAAGATCAGACAAGATTTTTAACTTGGTTACCACTATCTCATTCTTACGAACATACAGTTCAATTTGTTCAAATTACTGTTTCGGCGAGAGTATTTTATGCAGAGAGTATTGATAAGTTAATAAAAAATATGAATGAGTGTAGTCCTGAAATTATGACTGCTGTTCCAAGATTTTATCAAAATCTTTATCAAAAAATAAATACAAGTTTTAATAAAGCAACAGGAGTTAAAAAAGCGTTGGTTCAAAAAATGGTAAATCTTGGAGTTAAAAAAATTAAAAAAAAACCATTAAGTTTTATTGAAAAAATTCAGGATGTAATTTTAGAGAAAATTGTAAGGAAAAAAATTAAGGCTCAATTTGGAGGATCTCTAAAAACCTTTGTTTCAGGAGGAGGCGCGCTTGATAAGGAGGTAGGTTTTTTCTTGAATGCTATAGGCCTACCTACTCTGCAGGGATATGGTCTAACAGAAACATCACCGGTGGTTAGCTGTAATCCTATTAATGACATTAGGGTAGAAACAGTCGGGCCTCCATTTAAAGGTAATGAAGTAAAAATTGCTCAGGATGGAGAAATCCTAGTAAAGGGTGAAAATGTTATGCTTGGTTATTGGAACAACAAAGAGGAAACAGACAAAGTTTTAAAAGATGGTTGGCTTTATACGGGAGATATAGGAGTTTTTGAAAATAATTATTTAAAAATAACTGATAGAAAGAAAGATATTTTAATTACTCCAGGTGGAGACAATATTTCACCATTAAAAATTGAAAATGAATTAGTTAACTCTGAAATAATTGATCAAGCAATTGTTTATGGAGATAATAAACCTTATCTTGTTGCGTTATTAGTACTAAGTGATGAAAAAAAATCTTCAACAGATGAGGAAATTATAAAAGAAATTAAAAAAATAAATAATAAATTAACTAAAATAGAAAATATTAAAAAATATTTTACTATTAATGAAAAATTTTCAATCGAAAATGGAATGTTAACACCAACTTTAAAGTTAAAAAGATTTAAAATTGTACAAAAATACAAAAATTCTTTTGAAAAACTTTATTAAATTAATTTAATTATAAATTGTTTATTAGTCGCTATTTATCTAACTTTTTTAAGTATATTAAAAAAAATAAAAAAAAATAATTTTTTTGAAAATTTTTTTATTAATTAAAGAATTGACATAAGTTGTTAAAAAAAATAAAAATAGTTATAGCGAATCATTTTGATTCGCAAAACTAAACAGGGAGCTAAAGATGGCTAAGAGAAGAAAAAAAGCTAAGAAAAAAGCTAAGAAAAAAGCAAAAAAAAGAAGAAGAAGAAGATAATATAGTTTCTTTTTTAAAAAACGCTTCTCATAAATATTTTTTTGGGAAGCGTTTTTTTTTATTCAGTAATTTCAGCTGGTTCTTCTGCTTTTGTTTCAATCTTTGGAGCTTGTTGAGTTTCCAAGTTTCTTTTCAGAGCTTTATCTAATTTCTTTTGAGTATCTTCTAGTGATGCATTCATCACAATTTGAAATTCTGCTAATATTCTTTCATAGGCTTTTTCAAATAGCTGTCTTTCACTATAGGATTGATCTACCATCAAATCATCTCCTTTGTTAAGATCCCTTACAACTTCTGCCAATTCATAAATTTTTCCAGATGTAATTTTTTGTTCATATTCTTGAGCTCTTCTACTCCACATAGATCTTTTTATTTTAGGTTTACTTTTCAATATTGAGATTGATTTATTTACCTGATTAATTGTTGAAAGAGGTCTTAGATTATTTTGTTTATTTATAGGAAGAAGACCTATTGCTTTATCTTTTTCAAATTTAATGTCATAGCATTGCACTTCGATACCACCAATTGTTTTTGAACTTACAGATAAAATTTGCCCTACACCATGTTTTGGATAAACAACATAATCTTTTGGTTTATATTCTTTTTTTTCTGTATCTTGTTTTTTTATTTTTTTTATTTCAGGTTTAATTTCATTACTTTTAGATATTCGTAAATTTGTTTTTGGAGTATTTTTAAGATTTTTTTTTGTTACCTCGACTGCTTTTTTAATCTTTTTTTTAATTTTTTCTTTCTTATTTTTAGTCTTTTTTAAAACCTTAATTTTATTTACTTTTTTTTTAGGCTTATCTTTTTTAAAGGTTTTCTTTAAAATACTTTTCAAATTTATTTTCTTCATTTTTATATTTTTCGTGATCTTCAGGTGGATCTTTTTTGGCATTTATATTTGG
>CACIOK010000017.1 GCA_902588255.1 uncultured Pelagibacteraceae bacterium | reverse complement strand
TTAAAATTTTTATTGCCTCCATCATCGCATCATATGTTGCATCTATTAAATTGTTTGCTTTAACAGGTGTTTTTCCAACACAGAACATTCTACTGGTGTCTCCATGATGATCATTAACAATAGCAGTTACATCAATATTTATAATATCCCCTTCATTTAAAATCCTATCTGATGGAATACCATGACAAACAACATGATTTAATGATGTACACAAAGATTTCTTAAAACCACGATAAAATAATGGAGCAGAAAACCCTCCATTATCTTTTATAAACTCATAGCCAAGTTTATCAATTTTATCTGTTGAAATTCCAGGCTTAATATTATCAGTTAACATATCAAGAGTTCTTGATGCAAGATTACCTGCTGCTCTCATTTTTTCAAATTTCTCTTTAAAATTATTCATCAATAATATTTATTTTTTTTTCAATTTTTATTTCTTTAGAACTCAAAGCACATCTGTAAGCAAGAAATTTAACGCCAGCTTTTTTTGCTATCTTATAGTTTCGATAATAATTATCATCGATATCTTTAGCTATTCTAAAATTACTTATACCTTGAATTTGAGTTAAAAATAAGACGTAAGGTTTATAATTTTTTTCGATAGAATTAATAAGATTTATCAAGTGTTTTGTACCTCTAGTTGTAATGGCATCAGGAAATTCAGCTAAATCTTTATTTCTTATAAGAGTTACGTTTTTGACTTCAATTATATTTTTATCACACAAAAAATCAAATCTTGTATCTTGAGAATATTTAAATTCAGGAGTTATATTTTTAACCAACTTAAATTCTTTAATTAGTTTATTTCTCAAAGCATGTTCGACTATTCTGTTAGCCCTGTGTGTATTAACACCAATAAGTTTTTTATTTGCTTTAATCATTTCTAATGTGAATTTGAGTTTACGCTTAGGATCATTATTTTTTGTAACCCAAGCATCATTCCCTTTATCTAATAAACCCATCATAGACCCTGTATTTGGACAGTGAGCTGTTAAGACTGAATTATTTACTTTTATATCTACAAAAAACCTTTTATATCGCTTGATTAATTTGCCTTTAATTAAAGTACTGGTAAATTTCATTGTAATTTATTTATATTTGTAAATGGAAAATAAAAAAGAAATATTTGCTGGAATAATTATTATAGGTAATGAAATTTTGTCAGGCAGAACCCAGGATACAAACACAAGTACCCTTTCAATTTGGTTGAATTCTCTTGGTATTAAAGTTCAAGAAGTAAGAGTTATTCCTGACATAGAAGAAACTATTATTAAAACAGTAAATGAACTTAGAAATAAATATAATTATATTTTTACCACTGGTGGAATAGGACCAACACATGATGATATTACCGCATCATCAATTTCAAAAGCATTTAATCTAACTTATGGTCCACATAAAGAAGCAATGTCAATTTTGGAAAAATATTATAAGCCTGGCGAGTTTAACAAGGGAAGACAAAAAATGGCTCATATGCCTCTGGAAGCTAAGTTAATTTTAAATCCAACAAGTGGCGCACCAGGATTTTATGTTGAAAATGTTTTTTGCTTACCAGGAGTTCCATCAATATTAAAATCTATGCTTGGAGGAATTTCTCATAACTTAACTGGGGGAGATCCAATTTTAAGTAAGACTATTAATTTAAGAACTGTTGAGAGTGAGATAGCAAAATCTCTTAAAGAGGTTCAAGAAAATAATAAAGAAGTTGAAATTGGCAGTTATCCATTTTTTAAAGCTGGCAAGCTTGGTGTTGCAATAGTTTTAAGATGTGCTGATCAAAATAAAATTGATAAATGTAATTTAGAGATACAAAGCTTTATAAAAGAAAAAAATATTCAAATTGTTGAAAAAGAATAATGTTATATTTTGCTTACGGCAGTAATTTAAATCATGCTCAGATGGAATATAGATGTGGTGGAGCAAAATTTATTAAAAAACATATCTTAAGAGGCTATAAATTATGCTTTAGTCATAAAACAAACAGAACTGTTTATGGACATGCCAATATAGTGAAAAATAAAAAATCTGAAGTTCAGGGTGCAATTTGGAATATCAGTAAAAAAGATGAGCAAGAATTAGATGTATATGAGGGCATTGATTACAATTATTATCAAAAAGAATATTTTAATTTTAGTGGCAAAAAGGTTTTAGTGTACGTTCAAAAAAAATACTATTTGCAAAAACCTAATTCAACTTATTTACATACTATTATAGAAGGCTACAAGGATTGTTCTTTGGAATTAAAGAGACTTAAAAAGGTTGTTTCTAATTATAAGATTAATTATACTGTGAGTTGGTAGTTTATTTTAAAATTTTATCACTATTAGATGATTTGATATTTAAAATTGAACAAAAAAGACCTAAGAACCTAAATTTATTTGTTCTAAACTTTTCTTTAGAAAAAAAATACATAAAAACTGTACTTATAAAAAAACGTAATAATTTAGAAAGATGTAATAGTATTGATTTTAAAAAACCGTAATGCTTTTTATGATAGTAAAATCTAGACCAATAATAATTCCAATTTCTAAAATCATCATATTTTAATTTAGAGTTACCATCTAGCGCTTCAGCATTACCGTGCTTGATTTTAATTTTGTTAAACACATATATGTTTTCATTATGGTTTTTTATACGCTTACAAAGATCAATTTCTTCATAAAAGAAAAAATAATTATCGTCGAAAAGTTTATCATCTGGAATTTTTTTGCAATTAATTATTAATGAACAGCCTTTTATTACCTCAACTTTTTCTCTATTACTTGTGTTTTTATAATTTAATTCTGTTTTAATAAAGTTCTTATCGAATTCGTTATTTTTACTGAAATCAATTAAATCATCGTAAATTGGAGATGCCAAAGCAAAATTATCACCATTTTTAACAATTTCATTTTTAATTTCATTTATCTCTGACTCGTTTATTAAAGTATCTGTATTAATTAGAAGAGCAAAGTCAGTATTTATTTTTTTATAACCGATATTTGCAGCAGCTCCATAACCTAAATTTTTATCATTAATGACAACATCACAGAAACTAAACTTTTTCTCTATATTTTCTTTAATTGCGTAATTATTTGAATTTTCAATAACTATAACTTTATGACTATTTCCCAGGTGAGAGATACATTTATCTAGTTTTGGTAAAGACCTGTATGAAACTATTATTATTTTTAAATCCATAAAAATATTAAAAATATATATTATATTTTATTAAAAGTTGCGTTATAAAAAGATTAGTATAAATACTCATGAAATTCATTAATACCCTCGTGGTGAAATTGGTAGACACAAAGGACTTAAAAGCCGAGGGATAGAACTTCAAGTCAGTCCATAGTAGTCCAGGGCAGTCTTAAACATCCTATAAAATCACATAACTTTAAATTAGCTTTAAATTAAGATTAGAAAATAAAGCTTAATTAATTTGCTCAAACTGGAGCAAGACTGGAGCATGGAGAGATAAGGTGGAACTTTCTATACTATAAATATAGACTGTCCAGAAAAAAATTAATTTTATTGAAAAGAAAATGAAATTTTTTTTATTAGGATGGGTGTATTTTTTTGAATCCATAGGTGTAACTATATGAATCATAGTGAGGAAGAAAGAATTAATTATATTAAAGAGGAATGGGAAAAATTTTTAAAGAAAAGTAATTTAACTCAGAAATCATATCAAGAAAATATATCTAAGGCCAAATCTCCTAAACAGTTAAAAAAAATTGTTGGTATTCAAGCAGCTATTAGAAGAGCGATTGATGAGGACGAAGTAAAATTAACTGAAGAAGAAATTCAATTAATTACAAAAGAAATATTAACCAGAGCTGCTTTTGAAGATGAAGAAGAGTATGATTCTAGGTTAGTAAGATCTTATTACAAACCTAGTTATTTTTCTCATGATGTATATGATATGATAGTTAATAAAAGTTGGGAACTTTGCTATAATGAACATATGCTTTGGGACACTGAATTTGACGATTATAATAGCAAATTTGATTATATTTATGAAAAAGGTTATCATTTGGTAGATGTTGTAAATAAACCAAAATCTCCATCATATTTTAGATCTTGGTTAAATGAATCAGAAGATGAATAAAAAAAGTACAGACTTAGGAAATGTTTTTAAAATCTCTAAAGTTACCAAAAGAGTAAGCATATCAACAAAAGAAACTAAAAACTTAAAGACAGTTAAATATGGTGCAGTAACTGCATTAAAGGATCATATGCTTAAAGGAAATAAAGTTTCCCGTATTGAGTCTTTAGTAATTTTTGGTGTTCAAAATTTTACTGCAGTATTAAGTATATTAAAAAAAGATAAATTTATAATTAAGAAACAACCAGTAACGATGGCAAAAATAATAAGAAGAATGAATGAATATTGTGATTGTACGCCACCTACAAATTTACCTACTAAAGAAATAACAATGCACGAATGGTGGGTAAGCAAATGAAGAGGTTATATTCAAAAAGACAAAAAAAAATAATGGCTCTTGCTTCTGGTAATAAATGTGAAAGTTGTGGAAAATCTTTATCAATATCTTACCACGGAGATCATATTAAAGCTTTTTCCAAAGGAGGAAAAACTACATTAAATAATGGCCAGGCTTTATGTTCGGAGTGCAATCAAACAAAAGGAAATAGATAATGGCATTAAACCTAAGACCTTGGCAAGAATCTGCAATAAATAAATGCTTGAAATGGTTTGATACAAATAAGGATAATAAATTTTTAGTTAATGCTGCTCCTGGAGCTGGAAAAACTATTTGTGCATCAGTAATTGCTTACGAATTAATTAAAAAAAGCAAGGTTGAAAGAGTAGTGGTAATAGCTCCAAGAAAAGAAGTAGTAAAACAGTGGGCTGAGGAATTTTTTTCTGTAACAGGCAGAAAAATGATGAAGTTTACTGGAGAAATTGAAGATGATGAATTTGACATATGTGCTACATGGAATTCAGTGGAGAACATGTTGGATGGTTTTCAGCATGTATGTAATAAATATAAAACTTTAATAATTTGTGATGAACATCACCACGCAGCTATATCAGCTGTATGGGGCGAAAGTGCAAATGATGCTTTTCAAAAAGCTACTTATAAAATTATTTTGACGGGAACCCCTATTAGAACTGACGGCAAGGCACCAGTTTGGTTTAGTTATTCAAAGGCCTCTGGTGATTTGAAACATGAGCAAGAAGGAACGTATACTCTTACTTATGGTGAATCAGTAGACTATGGATATTGCAGACCAATATTTTTCCATAGACATGAAGGAAATTTTAGAGTTGTAATTGATAAGGAAACTCTAGCAGTATCTGGTAAAAAAGGTGTTGAGGTGGATGAAAACAAACATCCTAAAAAATTAGTAAAATCTCTTCAACAATCTTTAGATTTTTATACTTTAGCAAGAAAACCTATATACAAAAAAGATGGAATAACGCCTGATTTAAATTCATATCAATCAACTATGCTGCAGTGGGGTATAGAAAAACTTGAAAAAGTTAGGGAAAGAACTCCACATGCAGGAGGTTTGGTTATAGCACCAAGTATAAAAGTTGCAGAATACATGTCAAAACTTTTAGAAAAATTAACTGGAGAGAAACCAATATTAGTCCACAGCGAACATACTAATGCAGAAGATAAAATTGATGCCTTTAGACATTCAAAAAAACAATGGCTAGTTTCGGTAGCAATGATAAGTGAAGGAGTCGATATTAAAAGATTGAGAATATTAGTTTATTTGCCCAATCCACAAACTGAACTTTCATTTAGACAAGCCATGGGAAGAGTTGTTAGATCTTTAGGTGATGATGATTTTTCAAGAGCCTATGTTGTAATGCCTGCATTTAGAATTTTTGAAGAATATGCAAGACGGGTAGAAAGTGAAATGAAACCAATTCATTTAAAAGATCCAGAGGAAAACAAAAATAAAATATGTCCTTCATGTGAAAATGAAGTGAAAAAAGATCAGAATGTTTGTTCAGAGTGCAGTTATGAATTTCCTGTTAAAAAAACTACTTATAAAACATGTGATAAATGTGAGGCACTTAATCCAGTAAATGTAAATGAATGCCAAACATGTGGTGAAAAATTTCATTTAGAATATACCTTAAATTTAGAAAGCGCTTTAAGAGAAGGAGGCATAGCTCGTGAACTTGATATAGATGAAGAAGATGTTCAACTTGCAGAAAAAAACTTTGAAAAATTAAGAAAAGATATGCTCGAAAGCGGTGATGCTAAAATGATTGAATTGTTAAAAAAAATACCTGAAGAAACATGGGCTAAAGCTATGAAATTTGGTATGAAATATTTTCAAGAAGATCTAGATGAAAAAAAAAAGAAAAAGAAGAAAAATTAAAGTCTCAAATTAGCCTAAATCTTAAAGTACAATTATATATGTTTAGAATCTTCATAATAACTTCTTTTATTTTTTTTTCCTTAAAAACATATGCAATTGATAAATATGGAGATATTATTGAAAGATATAATATTGAAGATGTTGAATATATCGTGACACAAGAAGCTACATACCAAGAGGTTCTAAAAATTGATCCTATAACAAAAGAAAGAATATCAATTATAAGAGTTTTTGGTTTTGGAAGATTTGCTAAGGAATGTGAAATGATAGAAGAAAAACCAATTATTTTTGCAGGTGTTAAAGAATATTATTTTGCAGGTGGATGGCCAGACCCAACCTATATAACAATGTTTGATATTGAAGGAAATAAATTAGGCATATCTCCCGATTGGGAATATGCTGAACAATTCTGTAAGTTTTATTAATGAAATGAAAACTTTTGAGAAAATATTTAGAGGCAAAATCTCACATAAAAGAATAGACAAATACGTTAATTTAGTTCTCAAAACTTTGGATCCAGATGATTATTATGATCTTGAGCTTCATCTACAAGATGATTGTCAGTTTATAAGAATTGAAGTTTGGGATAGGGTGTTGCATTAATGACCAGACCCGAACCCAAATACAAGAAAGTAGATAAGTGGGTTTATGGCGAAGTTAAAGAAATAGAATTAATTGGTTTTGATAAAGGGTTTGAAAATGAAAAGTATTATTTCGTTTTTTGGCGTAATCATAATAATGAAGCTCGCTCTACAAACGTTAGTCATAAAGAACTTTTTGAATGGTTTAAAATAGATCAAGCAGAGTTTGATAAAAAATTTATGGAAGATCCTGATTAAATTCTTATAGGATTTTATAGGACAACTGGAGCAAGACTGGAGCATGGAGAGATAAATTAAAAAAATTTTACTTATTCCTCTTGTTCAATTATAAATATTAGCATAAATACTCATGAAAATAACTCATGCCCTCGTGGTGAAATTGGTAGACACAAAGGACTTAAAATCCTTGCCCTTTTGGGAGTGCCAGTTCGAGTCTGGCCGAGGGCACCACTGAAGATGTCAAAAATACAAATTATCTCTGATAAAAATAAAAAATCTAAAAGTATTAAGTCAATTATAATAAAAAAATTAAATAAAATTTTTATTAAAAAGCAAAATATCTCAATAGTAATCGGTGGTGATGGTTTTATGCTTCAAACTTTAAAAAAAAATAAAAGATCTAAAAGATTATTTTATGGAATTAATTCTGGAAATTATGGTTTTTTAATGAATAAGTTTTCTAATAAAAATATTATAGAAAATTTATCAAAAGCAAAAATGATTACTATTTCACCATTAGAGATGACTGTAAAAAATAATAAAAATCAAATTAAGAAATATTTAGCAATAAATGAAGTTTCAATTTTAAGGCAAAGCAGACAAGCAGCATCCCTATCAATTTATTATGGATCAAAAAAAGTAATTAAAAATTTGGTTTCTGATGGAGTTTTGGTTTCTACACCAGCCGGCAGCACAGCCTACAATCTTTCTGTTCATGGACCAATTTTAAGCTTAAACTCAAAAAAATTATCTATATCACCCATCAGTCCATTTAGACCTAGAAGATGGAAGGGAAAAATAGTTAGTGATAAATCAAAAATAATTATAAAAAATTTAAATCATAAAAAAAGACCAATTAGTGCAGTGGCTGACAATATTGAAGTAAGAAATGCAAAAAATGTAATTGTAAAAACTAATAAAAAGATAAAATTTAATCTTTTGTATGACAAGAGTAGAAGTCTTCAAAAAAAAATTAAAATAGAACAATTGAGAAGAGAAATATCTTAAATTATGAAAAATATAATCTTAATTTTACTAATATTTATTTTCAACACTACTGCATTAAAAGCATCTAATATTGCATCAGGATTTGAGGACAATACAAATTTCAAAAATAAGGAAGATGAATTTAATTTGTGGCTCAGAGATAATGGTCATAAACAATACTTAAACTTCGAACCTAGAAAAATCTGCAAAGATGAAGCTAAAGGAAGCAATGTTTGGTATATCAATAAATGTAATGAATTTGAAGGATCAAATAATTTAAAAATAAAATTTTATAAAGACAGATGGCAAGTTCGTCCAAATGCTGAGCCTAACAGAGACACATTAATTTATTATTTATGGAAAACTATTAATCATCCTTACACAGGTCAATTTCATACATATGATATAGAGCCTTCAAAAAATCCTGTTGAATTTAAAAAAGATTTGAGAGTTGATGAGTCTGTTAAAGCAGAATTAAAAGAATCAGCAATACTTAGCTACTTACGTTTTGAAGGAGACAAAATTGTAATAGATGAAATATCCCCCAAAGAAAGATTAGGAGAATTCATAGACAACTCTACAAAATTTCGTTCTAACTC
Source organism: uncultured Pelagibacteraceae bacterium (assembly GCA_902588255.1). GTDB lineage: Bacteria > Pseudomonadota > Alphaproteobacteria > Pelagibacterales > Pelagibacteraceae > Pelagibacter. The sequence goes on along the minus strand of CACIOK010000017.1, from coordinate 5,225 downwards.
GGTTGGTAAAAGTATGATCGGATTACTTGCGGGTCATGCAATTTGTGCCGGCTATATTGATAGTATAGATGCAAGATTGAATGATTGGCCCATGATTCAAGACACTCTTTATCATGATCAAAAATTAATTGACCTCTTAAATATGAATACAGGAGATCACAAAATTGTTACTGATGTTGCAATGTGGAATGGTGAAAGTAATGATGATGAAAATCTAGCTTATTATACGGTTATGATGAAAGAAAAAAAAGGATCTAAACCTAAATACAATTATCATGGGTTATTACCAAATGTGGTTTTTAATTACATAAAATATAAAACAGGAGATCAATTTGAAAAGTTTTTGGAAGATGTTTTTCAAAAACATATAAAAATTAAAAACAGTGTTCTTTTTTTTAAACACAGAGATATGCCTGATGAAGGAAGAGCGAATTCTATGTTTTATGCAGATAGATATGATTATTTAAGAATTGCAAAAAGTATAATGGATGATTATCAAAATAATACTTGTGTAGGTAAATATTTTAAGGATATCTACGAAAGAAGAATAAAGAAAAAAACTACACAAGAGTTTAGAGATCCACCTTACAATCCATCAAAAGTATATGGAGGTTACTTTCATATGGAATATAAAGGTATAGAGGATAAAGTTGTATTTGGAATGAGCGGTTATGGAGGAGTTTCTATTTTGATTGCTCCAGAATTATCAACGATAACTCTAATAAATTCTCTACACTATAGTTCTAAAAAGAAATCTAAATTTAGGTATGATGAGAAATTACTTTCTATAAATCCTATCAAAAATAAATGATGGTGCCCCCGCACGGATTCGAACCGCGGACCTATTGATTACAAATCAATTGCTCTACCAACTGAGCTACAAGGGCGCAACTAACTTGTATAAATAAATTTTATACTAATCAAGATTTTTTTTTGAATAGCTTAAATGATGAAATGCAATTGCTGCACTATTAGAAATGTTAAGGCTTTCAATATTTTTGTTGATTTCTATTCTAACTGAAAAATCGGCATATTTAGCAGTGTGATGCCTCATACCAAAACCTTCAGAACCAAATACCAATATATTGTTTCCTTTCCATTCAATATCAGTTATTTTTTTTTCAGCATTAGAATTAAATCCATAAACCCAAAAATTTTTATCTTTTAGGTTTTTTAAAGTTGAATTTATATTTGACACTTGGAATATATTTATATGTTCAACACATCCACTTGCAGATTTATACATTAGTTTACTCTTATTTGGGAAGTGTCTATCTTTAACAATTAATCCATCAATTTTAAAAGATGCTGCGCTCCTAATAATCGAACCAATATTTCTTGGATCTGTTACCTCATCAAGACATACTAAAGTGAGGTTATTTCTATCTCTAATAAAATCTTTTAACAAAGGTTGCTCCAACTCTTCTACCTCTGCAACGTACCCTTGATGTGATATTTGATCTTTTGTTGTATATTTATCTAATTCTTTCTTAGTTTTAAAATAAACCTTAACATCTTTAAGAATATTTTTTTTTGGGTTTTTTCTATGTATGTTTTTTTTGCTTTCTTCAGTTAAAAAAACTCTTAGAACTTTTCTATTAGTGTTTTTAAGAGCTTCAATAACCGCATGCTGACCAACAATAAAAAAAGGCGTTTTATTCATGATTAATAGGAGTTTTATACGAATTTTCTCATGTTTTCCTACTAAATCTCATATTGCAATTGCATGATAAAAATATATAAAACGCTTGTTGTTTGAAGCTTTATTGAACTAGGGGACACTTCCCCAGAAGGAGGAGGGGTTCCAGAGCGGTCAAATGGGGCGGGCTGTAAACCCGTTGACTTCGGTCTTCGAAAGTTCGAATCTTTCCCCCTCCACCATTCAGTAGAATTTTTTATAACAATGGAGTGAAACTCTTGGGTGTTGCGGGTGTAGTTCAATGGTAGAACGCTAGCCTTCCAAGCTGGATGTAAGGGTTCGATTCCCTTTACCCGCTCCAGAGATTAAAATAAATGATAAATATAATTGAGGTTAAAAAGTAATGTCGAAAGAAAAATTTGTAAGAAATAAACCACATTGTAACATAGGTACAATTGGTCACGTGGATCATGGTAAAACAACTTTAACAGCAGCTATCACAAAAGTTTTAGCTGAAGGAGGAGGAGCCAAATTTGTTGCTTATGATCAAATTGATAAAGCCCCTGAAGAAAAAGAAAGAGGAATAACCATTTCAACTGCACACGTTGAATATGAAACTGAAAAAAGACACTATGCTCACGTAGACTGTCCAGGTCATGCTGACTATGTAAAAAATATGATTACAGGAGCAGCACAAATGGATGGAGCAATTCTTGTAGTTAATGCAGCAGATGGCCCAATGCCACAAACAAGAGAACACATTCTATTAGCGAGACAAGTTGGGGTACCTGCAATTGTAGTTTTTTTAAATAAAGTTGACCAGGTTCAAGATAAGGAACTTATTGATTTAGTTGAAGAGGAAATAAGAGAACTTTTAACATCGTATAAATTTCCAGGTGATAAAACTCCAATAATCAAAGGTTCGGCTTTAAATGCTGTTGAAGGAAAAGATGAAGCAACAGGAAAAAATGCAATTATGGAATTAATGAAAGCGGTTGACGAACATATTCCACAACCAGACAGACCAAAAGATAAACCTTTTTTAATGCCCGTTGAAGATGTTTTTTCTATTTCAGGAAGAGGAACAGTAGTTACAGGTAGAGTTGAGCAAGGTGTAGTAAAAACTGGTGAAGAAATTGAAATAGTGGGAATTAGAGATACAAAAAAATCAGTTTGCACAGGTGTCGAAATGTTTAGAAAACTTTTAGACAGTGGAGAAGCTGGAGATAACATTGGTGCGTTATTAAGAGGTGTTGAAAGAACAGATGTGGAAAGAGGTCAAGTTTTAGCAAAACCAGGATCTGTAACGCCACATACTGAATTTGAGGCACAAGCATATGTTTTAAAAAAAGAGGAAGGTGGAAGACATACACCATTTTTTACTAAATATAGACCACAGTTTTATTTTAGAACAACAGATGTTACTGGTGAAGTTGCGCTTCCGTCAGGAACAGAAATGGTTATGCCTGGAGATGATGCCAAGTTTACTGTTAAATTAATTACACCAATTGCAATGAGTGAAAAATTAAATTTCGCAATTCGTGAAGGTGGTAGAACAGTAGGAGCTGGAGTAGTAACTAAGATTATAAAATAAACTTAGGAGTGTAGCTCAATTGGTAGAGCGCCGGTCTCCAAAACCGGAGGCTGAGGGTTCGAGTCCCTCCGCTCCTGCCAATAAAAAAATATTATGAAAAACCCTTTAAAATTTATTCAAGAAGTAAAACAAGAGGCTTTTAAGGTTACCTGGCCTACAGGTAAGGAAACTTTACAAGGAACTTTGATGGTAGTTGTTATGGCAATTATAGCATCATTGTTTTTTTTATTATTAGATCAAGTTTTAAAATTTTTTTTAGAGTTGTTACTTAAGGTAAGTTTTTAATGAAAAATTGGTATATAGTTCAATCTCATTCAAGTTTTGAAAACAAAGTTGCAAGCTTAATCAAGGAAGAGGCTGATAAAGCTAAAATTGCTGATAAAATTGAGGAAATAATCGTTCCAACACATGATGTTACTGAAGTAAAAAGAGGCAAAAGAGTACAAAGAAAAAAAAAATATTTTCCTGGTTATGTTTTGATTAAAACTGAAATGGATAATAATATTTATCATATGATTAAAAATATCAAAAGAGTAAGCGGGTTTTTAGGTTCAAAAGGAATTCCTGTACCTGTCTCTGATAAAGAAATTGAAAAAATTTTAGGTCAAATTAAAGATGGTGTTGCGCAACCAAAATCTGGTGTAGACTATAGCATTGGAGAAAAGGTTCAGGTTATTGATGGTCCTTTTGCTTCTTTTAGTGGAATGGTTGAAGATATAGATGAAGAAAAGTCTAGACTAAAGGTTTCAGTTTCTATATTTGGTAGACCAACTCCTGTAGATTTAGAGTATAATCAAGTAGAGAAGGTAAGTTAATGGCTAAAAAAGAAATAACAGGTTATGTAAAATTACAAATTAAAGGAGGACAAGCTAATCCAGCACCTCCTGTTGGTCCAGCCCTAGGACAAAGAGGAATAAATATTATGGAATTTTGTAAAGCTTTTAATGAAAAAACAAAAAATTTCATGGGAAAACCAGTTCCAGTTATTATTACAGTATACAAAGATAAAAAATTTGATTTTATAATTAAGTCTCCACCTGCTTCTCATTTTATTAAAGAAGCTGCAAAGTTAAAAGGTGGTTCACAAGAACCAGGAAGACAAATTGTTGCTTCAATAACTAAAAAACAAGCTGAAGAAATAGCTAAAAAGAAAATGGCGGATCTTAATGCGCATGATTTAGACGAAGCTGTTAAAATCATTGCTGGCTCAGCAAGATCAATGGGTATAGAGGTAAAAGAATAATGCCCTCAAAAAGATTTAAAAATTTACCAAAAAATACTTCAACATTAAAGTCGAGTGAGTTTAAAAATATTTTGTTGGAAGTTAAAAAAAACTGTACTACAAAATTTGATGAGTCTATTGATATAAATATGCAAATTAATCATAAGCAAAAAAAATCGGAAATTAATTTAAGAACAATTGTAAATCTACCGGCTGGGAGTGGAAGAAAAATTAAAGTTGCTGTAGTTTGTGAAGAAGGAAAATCAAGTCAAGCTAAAGATGCTGGTGCAGATATAGTTGGTGGAGATGACTTTATTGATAAAATTAAAAATGGTGATTTAAATTTCGATAAACTTATATGCACTCCATCGATGATGATAAAGTTATCAAAGTTAGGAAAAATTCTAGGTCCCAAAGGTTTAATGCCAAATCCAAAACTTGGATCAGTAACCGATGATATTAATAAAGCGGTGTCTGATGCAAAATCTGGTCAAGTTGAAATTAAAAATGATAAAGATGGAAATATTGGTCTAAGCATTGGAAAAAAATCTTTTACAGATGATAAACTTGTTAAAAATTATAATGCTGTTTTAGATACTTTAGAAAAGGAAAAATCAAATAATACAGTTAAAGGTGATTTAATAAAAAATATTTTTATTACTTCTTCTATGGGCGTTTCCTATAAACTTAAATTACCGAAAAATATTTAGTTATGATGAATAAAACACAAAAGCAAAATTATATAAAAGAAATGACCGCTCAATTTCAGA
>CACIOK010000016.1 GCA_902588255.1 uncultured Pelagibacteraceae bacterium | reverse complement strand
TTTTATAAACTTTCTGAACTTTTTAACAATTTGAAATTTTTCGCCATACAAAAGTTGTGTAGATAAAGCTGATTTTGAAGATTTATTTTTATAAACATTTAGAATTAAATTTGTATTTATCATTTTAATTTTTTATCGGAGCGACTTTTGCTAACCAAATAATTAATAATAAAACAGGTACTCCAAGTAAAGCCGTAATACAAAAGAAATTTGCGTAACCCACAACATCTACCCAACTTCCTGAGTATCCTGCTATAAATTTTGGAATAAAAAGCATTAAAGAACTAAAAAGAGCATATTGTGTTGCTGTAAATTTAACTGAAGTTAACCCAGATAAATAAACGACAAAAGCAGCACCAGCAAACCCACTTGATATATTGTCAGCAGTAATTACTGTTATTAAAATATTAATATTAGCTTCAGATATAGCCAACCAAGCAAATAATAAATTACTTGAGGCAGCTATTAATGCTCCTAAAAAAAGGGCCTTCATTGTTCCAAATCTTAAAGCAAAAAAACCACCTAAGAAACCACCCAAAATTGTTGCGAATACTCCAAAAAATTTTGAGTAAGTAGCAATTTCTTTTACGTTAAATCCTTTTTCTAGATAAAAAATATTTGCCATAACACCCATCACCACATCAGCAATTCGATAAAGACCAATCAATACAAGTATTGAAATAGCAAATTTTCCATATCTTTTTATAAAGTTAAAAATTGGATTTAAATACGTATTCTTTATTTTTTCTTTAGATAAAAATTTTAAATTAATAGATATTAACATTATAAATGCCATTAAAAAAAAACATAGACCAATTCTAAATGATGCAAATAGAAACTTTTTTAATATATCTTCTGTTTCAAAAGGATTTTCTATTTTCGAATATAGAAAAATGAAACTAATTACAGAAAATAAGATAACTAACAAAAATCTTGTATGATTTTTTCCTTTATCAAGTAAGTCTCTTTTTATCTTTGGTTCGCTTGATAATAGCGTTGTTAAAATTCCAATAAACATAAAAGATCCCATAACAATATAAACAATCATCCATACAGATTGGTTATATGTCTCTACCCCAAAATATGCTGCTAACCACAAACTTCCAGCTCCACCCACTAACATTGCTAATCTATAACCTGCAATATACATAGAAGATAAGGGACCCTGATAATTTTGAGGAGCACTTTCTATTCTATAAGCGTCAATTACTATATCTTGCGTTGCACTAAAAATTGCGAGAAATGTAATAGCTGCTCCAGTTAAATAAATATTTATTGATGGGTCAGTTAAAGCAGTTGCTATTAAACTAAATAATATCATTATCTGAGAGAAAAGTAGCCAACTTCTCCTATGTCCCAATTTTTCAAAAAATGGAATTTTAAATTTATCTACAATTGGAGACCATAAATATTTAAATGCATATGCAAATCCTGCCCAGCTAAATAGTGTAACCGTACTTCTGCTTATGCCAGCTTTATGAAGCCAAACGGATAATGTTGAAAAAACTAATAAAATAGGCAATCCAGACGAGAATCCTAAAAATAATAATTTTATAACTTTTTTTTCTAAAAAGACTGATATTTTTTTTTTTTTCAATTTAATTTCTCCAAAAAGATGGCAAGAACAAAACCAATATTGCAAACAGTTCTAATCGTCCTAAAATCATTGCTAAACTTAGTATCCATTTTGAAACATTAGGTATCAATGAAAAATTTCCATTAGGACCTATTTGATCTCCCAATCCAGGTCCTACATTGGAAATTGATGTTGCTGCACCTGAAATTGAGGTTGTGAAATCCAAACCACTTAATGATAACAATGCAGTTATTATAAAAAAAATTGTAATATAAAGAAAAATAAAAGAAATTATAGAGGACATAAATTTTTCGTCCACGTTATTATTATCGTATTTAACAATAAATATACCTCTTGGATAAATTATTTTTTTTAATTGATTAATTAAAAATACATATAAAATTTGAATTCTAAATATTTTTATTCCGCAAGCCGTTGAACCAGCGCACCCTCCAATAAACATTAAAATAAGAAAAAAAATCAATGGAAAGCTACCCCAATCATCAAATTCATGGGTTACATAGCCAGTTCCTGTTAAAATTGAAATTACATTAAATGATACTTGTCTTAAAATTTTTAAAGAAATTACTTCATTTTTTAAAATTAAATAAATAAAAAGAATAATAATTGAAACCAAAATTATTTTTAAAAAAGATTTTATTTGAGAATCAGATATAAAAATTTTTTTATTACCACTTAAAAACTTAATATAACTTATAAAAGGTATGCTACCTAAAATAATAAATATTATTGCAATAACTTCAATTTTAGCACTTTGAAAATATCCAATTGACTCATTATAATTCGAAAACCCGCCTGTCGCTATAGTTGTCATTGAATGTGTAAGGCTATCGAAATAGTTCATTCCAAAAATTTTATAAAAGATGGCACACAAAAGTGTTAAAATTGAATATATAATTATTAGTCTTTGGGATATTTGCCTAGATTTTGGAAGTATTTTTTCTGATGCATCATTACTAGAAATTTTAAATAATTGCATACCACCAACATTCATTATCGGCATTAAAGTTATCGCCATAACAATAATACCAATGCCTCCTAACCATTGAAGAATAGCTCTCCAAATAAGTATACCCTTTGGACAATCGTTTAAATTTATAATTATAGTTGAACCAGTAGTTGTTATACCTGACATACTTTCAAAAAATGCATCTGTAATACTTAATTCAAGATCTGAAAAAATAAAAGGCAATGAACCAAAAACTGCAATACTTAACCAAGATAAAGCAGTTAATAAAAATGCTTGCTGTAGGTTTAATTTTTTTTGATGATCTAAATTAGATAAAAAAAACAATACACCAAACACAACAGTAATAATACCTGCTCCGATAAAAGATGAGTCTAATTCATGGAATATTATCTGAAATATAATTGGAATAATCATAGAAATTCCAAGAATAATTTGCAGTACTCCTAATGTGAAAAAAACAGTTTTATAATTAGGCATTTTTAAAGAACATTATTTTATGGTAAATAAATTTCAACTCTATAAGAATTAATAAAAACGCCAAAAATAAGATATATTATTAAAAATTGTGATTGAAAAAATTAATTTAGATAAGACCAACGCCTGGCCATTTGTAGAAGCTAAAAAAATTTTACGTGAACGAAAAAAGGCAATAGAAAAAAAAGGTAAAATTATTTTACAAACAGGATATGGTCCAAGTGGACTTCCTCACATAGGAACTTTTGGTGAAGTTGCAAGAACTTCAATGGTTGTAAATGCTTTAGATCATCTTATAGATTTACCAAAAGAAATTATAACATTTTCTGATGATATGGATGGTTTAAGAAAAGTTCCTGATAATGTTCCTAATCAAGAAATATTAAGTCAAAACTTACATAAGCCTTTAACATCTATAGAAGATCCTTTTAAAAAATACAAAAGTTTTGGGGAACATAATAATGAAATGTTAAAAAAATTTTTAGATAATTTTAATTTTAAATATAGTTTTAAAAGCTCAACATTTCTTTATAAGTCAGGTTTCTTTAATTCGACTTTAGAAAAAATTCTTAAAAATTATCAAGGTATAATGGATATAATTTTGCCAACCTTGGGTAAAGAACGCCAAAGAACATACAGCCCTTTTTTGCCGATATGTCCTGAAACTGGTGTTGTCTTGGAAATCCCAGTTTTAAAAATAATCGAAGAAAAATCAAAAATAATATTTGATAATAATGGAAAAGAACTTGAAGTAAGTATTTTGAATGGTCATTGTAAATTACAATGGAAAGTAGATTGGGCAATGAGATGGTATGCTTTAGATGTTGATTTTGAAATGTACGGAAAGGATTTAATTGAAAGTGCAATTTTATCATCAAAAATAATTAAATTACTTGGAAAGAATAATCCCTCAGGTTTTGCTTATGAACTTTTTCTTGATGAAAAAGGAGAAAAAATCTCTAAATCAAAAGGAAATGGTATTACGATTGATCAGTGGCTTGAATACGCATCTCCAGAAAGTCTTTCTTTGTATATGTACCAAAACCCTAAAAGAGCAAAAAAATTATTTAAAGAAATTGTACCTAAAGCAGTAGATGAATATTTAGATTTTATTCAAAAAAGTAAATCACAAAACGAATTGCAACTTCTATTAAATCCAGCATGGCATGTACATAGTGGTCAATTACCAAAAGAAGATTTATTAATGACATTTTCAATGTTATTGAATTTAGTTGAAGCTAGCAATGCTAATACTAAAGAACTCCTTTGGAAGTTTGTAAAAAAGTATAAAAAAAAAATAGACCAAAAAAAATATCCTATTTTTGATAATTTAATTGGTTATGCAATTAAGTATTTTAACGAGGTTATTAAACTAAAAAAAAAATACAAGAAACCAAACGATACAGAAAAAAGGGCGCTTATGGCCTTAATTTCAACATTAGATAAGTGTAATGATCAAATGTCTCCGGAAGATATACAAACTTTAATTTATTCAACTGGAAAAGAAAATGGTTATGCTGATAACCTAAGGGAGTGGTTTAAATTGATTTATGAAGTAGTTTTTGGAGATGAAAATGGACCACGCTTAGGTTTTTTTATTAGTTTTTTCGGAGTGAATGAAACTAAACAACTTGTAAATGATAAAATAAAATAATGTTTTCAAAATTCAGAAACTTAATCTTCAAGATTGATCCCGAAACAGCTCATAATTTAGCAATTAAGTCATTAAAACTTAATTTTGTTAGAAATATTTTTGATGAAAATAAAAAGGATCCAATGTTTGAAACAAAATTATTTGGAAAAAAATTAGATAATCCAATTGGACTAGCCGCAGGTTTTGATAAAAATGCTGAAGTCTATAATTCAATATTTGATTTAGGTTTTGGATTTATTGAAGTCGGCACAGTAACACCTTTAAAACAGTATGGAAATCCAAAGCCGAGAATTTTTAGATTGATTGAAGATCAAGCTCTTATTAATAGATTAGGTTTTAATAATTTAGGTGCAGAAAATATCAGTTCTAGAATTCGCTTCAATAGGCCCAAAGGTTTATTAGGTGTGAATTTGGGGCCAAATAAAGATACTCAAAATAGATTAAATGATTACCTAGTTGGATTTAGAGCATTTTATGATTTAGTTGATTATATCACTATTAATATTTCATCACCAAATACTGAAAATTTAAGAGAATTTCACGAAGAAAAAAAATTTGATGAATTAATGACCTTGATATTTAATGAAAAAGAAAAATTAAATTCAGATATTCCAATCGTAGTAAAATTGTCTCCAGATATAAAAGAAGAAAATATAGAGAAAATAACTTCAATATTAACTAATTATAAAGTTAAAGCAGTTATCATTTCAAATACTACAGAAGGCAATAGAGAAAATTTAAAAAATATATCTAAACACCAAAAAGGTGGATTATCAGGTAAGCCATTGGAGAAGAAATCTAACTTACTAATTAATAAATTTTATACTTTTTTAAATGGAAAAATTGATATTATTGGAGTCGGGGGTATAGACTCTGGAAAAAGTGCATACGACAAGTTTTTAGCAGGAGCAAGCTTTTTACAACTTTACACAGGCATGGTTTATCAAGGCCCTAATATTGTTAGTAAAATTAAAAAAGAACTTAAACAAATATTAATTGATAAGAATGTCAAAAATTTCAAAGAAATCATTGGTAAGAATAAAAATTAATTTAATAAACTTGACCTTGTTAACTACCCATCTTATATAGTCATTTATTAATATGACAAAAAAATGCGAATTAACTGGAAAAAATCCTCTTAAAGGCCACAAAGTTAGCCATGCAAACAATAAGACCAAAAGAAGATTTTTACCAAATTTAAAAAAAGTAAATTTTAAAAGTGATATTTTAAAAAGAAAAATGAAACTAACTGTTTCAAATGCAGGTGTGAGATCAGTAGATAAAAAAGGAACTTTTGATTTATTTCTTAAAACAGCAAAAAATAAAAATCTTTCTCCTCGGCTTAAAAAAATTAAAAGAACCTTATTAGCCAAATCAGCGTGATAAATAGATCGTTCATTTTACTCTCATTTTTAATGGGAGTAATAGTTTTAGCTTCAAACTATCTGGTTCAATTTCCAATAAAATTTTATAATTTACAAGATATTTTAACTTACGGAGCTTTAAGTTATCCAATAGCTTTTTTAATTACTGATCTTGCAAATAGATCATACGGAAAAATAATTGCAAGAAAAATTGTCTACTTTGGATTTAGCATAGGAATAGTTTTTACTTTATTTTTTTCAACAAATTTTTCAGATTTGATTTCAATTAGAATTGCAATTGGATCCGGTATTGCTTTTATTTTTGCTCAATTACTTGATGTACAAATTTTTGATATGTTAAGAAAAAAAAAATGGTATATAGCTCCATTAACATCATCCATATTAGCCTCAGCACTCGATACTTTTTTATTTTTTTCCATTTCATTCTATGGAACCTCTGTGCCATGGATAACTTTATCTTTAGGTGATTTAGTAGTAAAATTAATGGTAGCTTTATTTATGCTTATACCTTTCAGATTATTATTAGGTACAATGAAAGAAGCCTAAAATTTATTTATTTAAAAATTTATAACTTAAAATTTTATAAGCTAATTTAGCAACCAAGAAATTATATGAGTTGAATCCTTTTATTGGTGCAAGTTCATTTATATCTGCACCAACTATATTTGAGTTTTTTGTTGCAATTTTTATAATATTTAATGTTTCATCCCAAAATAATCCTCCTGGTTCAGGGGTACCAGTCGCTGGCATTATACTTGAATCTAGACCATCTACATCAAAAGTTAAATAAACAGTTTTGTTTTTAATCATTTTTTTAAATTTATTTAAATTCCATTTAGACTTATCTTTTGCCCAAAAAATATTTATTCTTGAATGATTTTTTTTTAAAAAAGATATTTCATTTTTAGAAATATTTCTGATTCCAAACGAAATTATAGATACATTTTTGTAATCTAAACATCTTTTTATTGCAGAAGCATGTGAAAATTTTTCACCATTATAACTCTCTCTTAAGTCGGCATGAGCATCAAAATGTAGTATACATAGTTTTTTATATTTTTTGGCAAAAGGATCGATACATCCTGGTGTAATTGAATGTTCTCCACCAAGAGTTAGAGAAAAAAGTTTTTTGTGTAGAATCTCTTTATTTATTTGTGATATTTTTTGTAATGCTTTTTTTATATTTTTATCAATTTTAAAAGGTTTTAAGGTTTTTATACCTATTTTTTTGTATGGCTCACAATCTAATTCTTCATCATATAGCTCAACTTGATGAGATGCCTTAATTATTTCTTTAGGCCCATTTTTGGTACCACTACCATAACTTACAGTTTTTTCTAAACCAAAGGGCACAACTACTACTTTTTCTTTAAAATTGAATTTATTATCAATTCCTAAAAAACCATTTTTATTTGATAGATATTTCAATTTTACCCAAATATTTTTGAAAAATTTTTTCTAGTTCTATTTTTCCAATAACCCTTGTGATATGCATCACTAGCAATTAAAGGTAAAACTGTGGTTGCTTCGGCAAAAACCATTTGTTCTTTAGTCACATCTACTTTTCCCCATGAACTAGCCTCTTTTAATGTTGAGCTACTACAAGCTCCATCTCGAGAGTCCGCTACTGTTATTTGAACAGCGTATTTGTGCATATCTACCTCTTTACCCAAAAGTTCAGCACAAATTACTGTATCTTGAATGAAATTTTTTGGAACTCCACCACCTATCATAAATAGACCAGATCCTTTTGATTTAATTTTTATTTCAGTCAATTCTCTAAACTCTTTAATTGAGTCAATAGTTATATGTTTTTTAGGATTTTTTTCTTGGTGCATAACAAGACCAAATCCTGCACTAGAATCTGTAAAAGCGGGACAAAATATAGGAACGTTGTTATCATAAGCAACTTCAATTAATGACTCTTTCTTTTTTGAGTTTTTTTTAAGAAATTTGCCTATCTCTTTAATAAATTCTCTTGATGTATAGCTTCGGGGTTCTAAATTGTTAGCAATTTCACAGATTTTTTTATCACACATCTGTAGTTCATCCTCATCAATATAAGTGTCATAAATTCTATCTATATAATTTTTTCGCAATTCTGTATCATCTTGAAATTGAGAACCTTGGTAATGTTTAAATCCTAGGGCTTCAAAAAAATCCATGTCTATTATTGATGCTCCAGTAGCTATAATTGCATCAACCATATTATATTTAACCAAATCTTTATAAATACTCATACAACCAGCAGCAGAAGTAGATCCTGCAAGAGTTAAAAAAATTGTACAACTTTTATCTTTTATCATCTCATTAAAGATATTAGCAGCATTAGCAGTTTCTCTTGAAACGAAAGACATTTTTTCCATTGACGAAATAATTTTTCTAGAGTCAAATGAGGTTATATCTATATGTTCAACTGGTTTTTTAAGGAAGTCTTTTTTACTGTTATGCCCTATATTTTTTTTTTGAGACATTAAGCAACAAGAAATGCTTTGTAAGCTTTTTTGTCATACATGCTCATTATTGGTTGATCTTCAACTTCAAAAATTTTATCTGAATAAAAACCATTAAATTGAGTTCTAAATGTTAAACCATAAGCTCCAAGCTGTCCTAGTTCAATGTAATCATTTTCTTTTATATTATTAGGAAGAATAAAAGGTCCCTTCATATAATCCATACTATCACAAGTGGGTCCATAAAAATCAAATGACGTTAATTTTTTTGATATAATTCTTCCGTTGGTAATTAAACGTGAGGGGTAAACAATATTGGGAACTCCCGCATCAAAAAGCGTTCCATAAGTTCCATCATTTATATAAAGCTTTTGTTTTTTTCTTAAATTAACTCTTACAATTGTTGAGCCACTTTCAGCAACAATTGCTCTACCAGGTTCACAAATAATTTCAGGAAGTTTTTCTAATTTTAAATTTTCTAAACCCTTTTTAATTTCTTCAAAATAATTATTTAAAGATTGTGGCACAAGGTCTGGATAAATAGTAGGAAAACCCCCACCAACGTTTATATAATCAGGAATAATTTTTGTTTTTTTTATTATATATCCAATTTCTTCTATTCCTTTTTTATATGATATTGGATGCATACATTGTGATCCTACATGAAAACTTAAACCAATTTTTTTTGCATATTGTTTTGTCAATCTAAGTAAACCTAGCGCCTCAGAACTTAAAGCTCCAAACTTTTTTGATAAATCAATTTCAGCATGCTCGTTAGATACTGAAACTCTTACAAATAGTTCCAAATCTTTAGCATGATTAGTTGACTCAATTATTTTTATTAATTCATCTTTTGTATCTAACGAAAATGTTTTTATATTATATTTAAAATATGCCTCTTTAATATTTTCTCTACTTTTTACAGTATGCATAAATGAACATTTAGCTTTTGGGCTAATTTTATTTATATTTTCAATTTCTTTTATTGAAGCAACATCAAATTCATTAATTCCACTTTCTATAATTTTTTTTAAAACTTCAGGGTGTGGATTTGTTTTTACAGCGTATAGAATTTTTCCAGGGAATTTTTTTTGAAAAGTTTTGGCAGCAACTTGTATCGAGTTTTTTCTGATACAATAAATTGGCTCAACAGGTTTTAGTTGACTTACAAGTTCGTCAACGCTCTTAAATTTTTGCATCTCATATGCCCCCAAAAAAAATTTAATAAAAAAAGCATTTTAGAATTTCTAAAAAACTTTATATTTTCGAACAATTAAACCAATACTCAATTAATGTAAATTAAATAATAGGTATTGAATCTTAATAATTAACAACCATATAAGGGTTATGAATGTTACAAAAAACACACAAGATATAACGCACGTAATAGGCGACAAATCTTTAATAATCGTTGATGATGATAATCCTTTCAGGGAAAGGCTTTCAAGAGCAATGGAAAAAAAAGGATTTATTGTTTCTCAAGCAGAGAGTGTAAAAAACGCAATAAATTTAGTTAGAATAAAAAAACCCGCCTTTGCAGTTGTTGACCTGAGACTTGGGGATGGAAATGGACTAGAGGTTGTAAAAGAAATTCAAAACTTAAAAATAAATAGTAAAATTGTGATGCTTACAGGATATGGAAATATTCCAACAGCTGTTGCTGCCATTAAAGAGGGTGCCATCGATTATTTGGCAAAACCTGCAGACGCTGATGATGTAGAAAAGTCACTTTTGGCAGATCCAAAAGATAAACCGCTACCGCCAGAAAATCCAATGTCAGCAGATAGAGTAAAGTGGGAGCACATTCATAGAGTTTTTGAATTATGTAACAGAAATGTATCTGAAACTGCTAGACGTTTAAAGATGCATCGTAGAACTCTTCAAAGAATATTATCTAAAAGGTCGCCTAGATAAATTTTCTAAATTTAATAAGTTTTTTTGTTAGAATTGTAAGCAAAGAAATCTTAAATAATTCAGCTAATAAAAACGGTATTAAACCAAGTTCGAGTAAGGGTTTATCCCAACCTATTAAATGTCCAAGCCATAAAATTCCTAAAATATAAATTATTGAGACAGATAAAATTAATTTTAAAAAAATAAGAAAAATATTTGTTTTTAAATTTAAGTAGCCCGCCAAAAAAGTCGCAAACAAAAAACCAATTAAATAGCCCATCGTAGGACCAATAAAATAAATTAATCCCAAACCTTTTTCTGGAGTTCCTGCAAATACTGGAAAACCAATTATACCCTGCAACAAGTATAAAGAAATTGTAGCTACACCGATTTTCCATCCGAAAGTCACACCCATTAGAACAACCACAAAAGTTTGCATCGTCATAGGAACTGGATAAAAAGGAATTTTAATTTTAGCAGAAATTGTTAGTAGTAAAGACCCTAAAAAAATCGTTAATAAATATTTTATAACTTTTTGATTTGATAAAACTTTAATATTTTCCATTTACCTAATTTACTATTTAAATAATAATTAAGCTAGTTTTTTGTTATATTAACAAATACATCTTCTAGGTTTCCATCATCACTAGAAATATCTAATATTTTGATGTTTGCTTTATTAAATATATCAATCAAATCGTTAAAAGATAATGTGTTTTTTTCATAAGATACACAGATTTCATTTTTATTATTATATATTACTTTTAGTGATTTAAGGGAATCATTTTTTAAATCTATTGGAGAGTCAATTTTAAATGTTACTTTTTTAGTTTGAATTCTGCTTAATAAATTTTGAGTACTATCTAAAGCAACTAAACTACCATTGGTTAGGATTCCTATTCTGTCACACACTGCTTCAGCCTCTTCAAGATAATGTGTGGTTAGAATTATTGTAACACCTAACTTATTCAGCAACTTAACATTATCCCACAGGTTTCTTCTAAGAATAATATCCACACCAGCTGTAGGTTCATCCAAAAAAAGTATTGGTGGTTGGTGAACTAATGCTTTGGCCATCAATAGCCTTCTTTTCATTCCCCCAGATAAACTTCTAGCATAACTATCACCTTCTTTTTCTAAAGAAACAAGTTTAAGAACTGTATCTGTAATTCTATCCTTTTTTTTAATTCCATACATTCCAGCCTGAAGTTCTAAAAGTTTTCTAGGACTAAAAAAAGGATCTAGATTAACTTCCTGAGGAACTATTCCAATAGATGCTCGAACTTGTCTTGGATTGGTATCTAAATCAAAACCCCAAACATTTACTTCTCCTGACGTTTTAATAGTGGTACCTGAAAGAATATTTATAAAAGTAGTTTTTCCAGCTCCATTGGGGCCCAATAAACCAAAAATTTCACCTTCTTTCACTTCTAAGTTTAAATTCTTTAAAGCATGGACACTATTTGGGCTTTTACTGGAATTTATAGAATAAGTTTTATTTAAGTTTTTAATAGAAAGTACATTTTTTTTATTCATTGAGACTTATACACATACAACATTCATTACATTTAAGATAATATTATATAAATGGATAAAATAAAAAAAAGTGACCATTTTTATTTAATTGATGGTTCAGGTTATATATTTAGAGCATATTATGCTCTGCCTCCATTAACTAGAAAAAGCGATGGTTTACCAGTAGGTGCAGTAAGTGGCTTTTGTAATATGTTATTTAAATTAATAGAAGACTCAAATTCAAAAGACAATTTACAAAAACCAACACATTTTGCAGTTATTTTTGACTCTGCTAGAAAAAATTTTAGGAACGAAATTTATTCAGATTACAAAGGAAACAGAGCAGATGCACCAGAAGATTTAGTTCCTCAATTTGAATATATAAGAAAATCAGTACTAGCTTTCAATCTACCCTCTATTGAATTAATTAATTATGAAGCTGATGATCTTATAGCAACATATACCGAACAGATATTAAATATGGGAGCAAAAGTTACCATTGTTTCATCTGATAAAGATTTAATGCAACTTTATAAAAAAAATGTTCGTATTTATGACCCTATGAAAAATAAGTTTATTGATGAAAAAGATGTTTTAAATAAATTTGGTGTCAAAGCAAATAAGGTAATCGATGTTCAATCTTTAGCAGGAGATAGTAGCGATAATGTACCAGGCGTCCCAGGTATAGGAGTTAAAACAGCAGCCGAATTAATTAATCATTATGGAAATTTAGAAGTTTTATTAGATAAAGCTCATGAAATTAAACAAAATAAAAGAAGAGAAACAATTATTGCAAATAAAGATAAAGCTTTAATAAGTAAAAAACTTGTTACGCTAGAAAAAAAGGTTCCAGTAAAAAATAGAATCGAAGAGTTTAAGTTTAAAGCAGTAGATAAAGATAAGCTTTATAAGTTTTTAAGAGAAATGGAATTTAATCGTCTACTTAGCTCAGTTATATCTACTTATGGTGAACCTAACTTGATGGAAAATAATAAAATATCTAGTGAATCAGAAAAACAATCTTCTATAAGTAAAAAAAATTATTATTTAATTAAAACAGAAAGTGAAATTGATAAATGGTTACAAGATGCAGAAGAAAATGGTGAAATTGCAATTGATACTGAAACAACATCTTTAAATCCACATTTGGCGGACCTAGTAGGTGTTTCTCTTAGTACAAAAATTGGTAGTGCATGCTATATACCGATTGGTCATAAAAAAGGTCAATGTTTTAATCAAGAAAAAATTATTAAAAAATTAAAACCAATATTAGAAGACAAAAGTATAAAAAAAATAGGTCAAAATATAAAGTTTGATTTTATCGTTTTAAAGCATCGTGGAATTGAAATGAATTCTATGGAAGACACTATGTTAATGTCCTACGTCCTTGATGCTGGAAAAAATAGACATAATATGGATACACTTTCAGAAATTCATTTAAATCATAAGACGATCGCTTTTAAAGATATAGTTGGATCAGGAAAAAAAGAAATTAATTTTAGTGAGGTTGAGATAAGCAAAGCGATGCTTTACGCAGCTGAAGACGCTGATATCACATATAGACTTTATAAAATTTTCCTTAAAAATTTAAAATTAGAAAAATTAATAAATATCTATGAATTATTCGAAAAACCTTTAATTGAAATTTTAGCAAATATGGAAATTAGCGGAATAAAGGTTAATAGTAATTTTTTGGAAAATTTATCAATAAAATTTGATAAGAAAATTAAAAATCTAGAAATAGAAATTTATAAATTAGCAAATAAAGAATTTAATATTGCTTCACCTAAGCAACTTGGAGAAATAATATATAATGATTTAAAAATTGCTGTTTTAAAAAGGACAAAGAAAGGTAGTTTTGCTACAAGCGCCAGTGTTCTTGAAGATCTAGCCTTTAAGGGACATAAATTTCCAAAGTTGATTTTAGATTGGAGACAGGTTTCAAAATTAAAAAATACTTATTCTGACTCTTTAAGGGAACACATCAATCCAAAAACAAATAGAGTTCACTCGTCTTTTTTATTGGCAGCAACAACAACTGGAAGATTAGCTTCTAGTGACCCGAATTTACAAAACATTCCTATCAAGTCTGAAGATGGAAAGGAAATTAGAAAAGCTTTTATCGCCGAAAAAGGCTTCACACTTATTTCAGCAGATTATAATCAAATTGAAATGAGAATTTTAGCTGATCTTGCGGATGT
Organism: uncultured Pelagibacteraceae bacterium; assembly: GCA_902588255.1. GTDB lineage: Bacteria > Pseudomonadota > Alphaproteobacteria > Pelagibacterales > Pelagibacteraceae > Pelagibacter. Next base: position 4,873 of record CACIOK010000016.1, on the reverse strand, counting down.
AAAAGAATTAAAAAAAGCTTTTAAAAAAAATGAAGATATTCACTCTTTAACAGCTAGCCAAGTATTTAATGTTGATATTAATAAAGTTGATCAAAACACAAGAAGAAAAGCAAAGGCAATTAATTTTGGAATTATATATGGCATCTCGCAATACGGATTAGCAAAACAAATTATGGTTTCAAACGTTGAGGCTGAAAGTTTTTTAAATTCATATTTTTTAAAATTTCCAGAGATTAAAGACTATATGGAGAAGACTATTAAATTTTGTAGAAAAACTGGTTATGTAAATAATATATTTGGAAGAAGATCGTATATTTCTGGAATTAATGATAAAAATTATAATATTAGAAACTTTCAGGAACGAGCAGCTATAAACGCGCCGATCCAAGGCTCTGCTGCTGAAATCATGAGACTTGCAATGATAAGATTGAATAAAAAAATTAAAAACATCAAAATTAAAATGCTTTTACAAATACATGATGAGTTAATTTTTGAAGTTCCTAGTAATGATGTGAAAAATTTATGTGAGGTAATTAAAGAAGAAATGATTAGTGTAAAAGACAGTGATTTGCATTCTTTTTCAACTCCTTTAACGGTAGATATAAATACAGGAGATAATTGGGGTATACTTCATTAATAAAGAGGTATTGCCCAAATTAAAACAATTTAGTATTTTTATAATAGTCAATATGAAACAAACTATCGCCCTAATAGATGATGACAGAAATATTCTTACCAGCATAAGCATAGCACTTGAAAAGGAAGGTTATAATGTTCAAACCTATCTTGACGGTGAGAGTGCACTGATTGGTCTTACAAGAACGCCTCCTGACTTAGCGGTAGTAGATATTAAAATGCCAAAAATGGATGGAGAAGAGCTATTAAAAAAATTAAGAAAAAAAACTTCATTACCAGTTATTTTTCTAACTTCTAAAGATGATGAGGTAGATGAACTATTAGGACTTAAATTAGGAGCGGACGACTTTGTTAAAAAATCTGGAGGATTTTCAATTAAAGTTTTAATTGAAAGAATAAGGGTTCAGCTTAGAAAAAAAAATATTAATAATTTGGAGGAAAATAAAAATATTATTTCTCATGGAAAATTGAAATTAGACCCATCTCAATTAGAATGTGAATGGGGAGGACAGCAGTTACCAGATAAATTGACAACTACAGAATTTCTTATTGTTCAAGAACTTGCAAAAAGGCCGGGAATTATTAAAGAAAGATCTCAATTAATGGATATAGCTTATAGAGAGGATACTGATATTGAAGATAGAACTATAGATAGCCATGTCAAAAGAATAAGAAAAAAATTTAAAAAAATTGATGAAAGCTTTTCCGCAATAGAAACTAGATATGGCAGTGGATACAGGTGGAATGTTAGTTAATGTTCAATGCTTTACTTAAAAATTTATCAATATTAAAGAAATTTTTATTTGTAAATTTAATTTTTTTTATAATTATAGGAACATTTACAATACTTTATTTGAATAATGTTCAACCTAATTTAATAAAAAAAAAGGCCGTTAATCATATTCAGATTATTGATAATACTATAAGCCATATAGATAGATTGCGTATAGAGTTTAATGACCAAGATATAAGAAAATTTTTATTTTCCACAAGATTCTTGTTCCAAAATATAGATAGGGTTATTTTTTTTGATAATAAATATAAATTAGTTGGTGATACAGATACTCTTGATCTTGATCCAAGATCATTTTCACAAAGATTAGATACAATTGAACTTTAACAAATTGACCAAAAGAATTTAAAAAAAAAAAAAATTATTAAAAAATTAAAAAAAAAAAATAAAATTTAAATTGAAAATATTTTTTTAAATTACTATGAATCCAGGGAATTTGGAAAACCTTATACTTTTGTACAAGAAAATTATAATCAATTTTTTTTAACTACAATTAAAAACATTAATATTAATGGAAATAATCTTGGATTTATTATGATAACAGAAAATGCAAATGATATTAAAAATGCAATTAATGAAAGAAAAACATTTGTAATAAGAACTGCAATAATAGTTGCAATAGTCGTTCTAATATTTTCTATAATACTAAATAGGTATTTTTTAAAACCAATAAAAAATTTAGTTGATTATACCAAAATTGTAAAAGAAAAAAGTAAGAAAAAAACAAATATTCATATATTAAAAAATAGAAATGATGAACTAGGAACTTTATCAAATTCATTAGATGACATGACTAGTAACTTGCAAAAAAGAATTCAAAATGCTGAAAATTTTTCAACAGATTTGGTTCATGAAATTAGAAATCCATTAGCATCATTAAAAAGTGCAACGGAAATTTTAAATGAAACTAGTGACAAATCTGAAAGACTTAAATTATTAAATATACTTGATCATGATATACAAAGAATTGAAAGATTAATCACAGACTATTCTCAAATACTAAAAGATGAGGTTGCATTAAGTAAAGAAAAAATGAATATAATTGATCTTAAATTAATCGTTAAGTCTGTAGTTGATGATTTTAATAGTATTTATGAAACAAAAAGAGGTATAAAAATTGAATTTGAAGACAAGGGTAATTTAGAGGAGTATGAAATTTCTGGTATTGAAAATAGAATAGAGCAAATCATTGCAAATTTACTTGATAATTCTATTTCATTTAGCGCAGATAATAAAAAAATATTGGTTCAACTAAATAAGGATAATAGTAAAAATACACTTTTAAAAGTTATTGATGAAGGCGAAGGGTTTAAAGAAAAAGATACAGATAAAATTTTTAAAAGATTTTACAGTAATAGACCTGAAAAATTTGGAGAACATTCAGGTTTAGGGCTTAATATTGTTAAAAACTTGGTTGATCTTCATGGAGGATCAATAAAAGCGTCAAATAATCTCAACCAAAGAGGTGCAAATGTTGAAATTATTTTTCCAAAATCGTAATCTAAAAGTTGATTATTTATACTTTAATTGTTAGAAACCCCAGCTATGACCGATTATAAAGTAAAAGATATATCAGAAGCAGAATTTGGAAGAAAAGAAATTTCATTAGCAGAAACAGAGATGCCCGGATTGATGGCACTAAGAAAAGAGTATAAAGGAAAAAGTCCTCTAAAAGGCGCAAGAATTTTAGGTTGTCTTCATATGACAATTCAAACTGCAGTTCTTATTGAAACTCTCGTTGATCTAGGAGCAGAAGTAAGATGGTCTTCATGTAATATATTTTCAACTCAGGATCATGCTGCTGCAGCAATAGCAAAAGTTGGTATACCTGTGTTTGCTTGGAAAGGCGAAACCGAGGAAGAATACTGGTGGTGTGTAAAGCAGACAATTGAAGGAAAAAAAGATTGGAAACCAAACATGATTCTTGATGATGGTGGCGATTTAACAGCACTGATGCATAAAGAATATAAGGATTTATTAAAAGATATTAAGGGACTTTCAGAGGAAACAACAACAGGAGTATTAGCTCTAAAAAAAATGGAAGCTCAAGGAACATTACTGGTTCCAGCTATAAACGTAAATGATTCTGTAACAAAATCTAAGTTTGATAATTTATATGGATGCAGAGAAAGTTTAGTTGATGGAATTAAAAGAGCTACAGACGTAATGATGTCGGGAAAAGTAGCTATTGTTGCAGGATTCGGTGACGTTGGAAAAGGAAGTGCTGCTTCACTAAGACAAAGTGGTGCAAGAGTAATGGTTACCGAAACTGATCCTATATGCGCACTTCAAGCTGCAATGGAAGGTTATGAAGTTGTGCTTATGGATGAGATGATTAAAGAGGCTGATATAGTTGTAACAGCAACAGGAAATAAAGACATTGTAACAGCAGACCATATGAGAGACATGAAGGATAGAGCTATACTTTGTAATATTGGGCACTTTGATAACGAGATACAGGTAGAAGCTTTAAAAAACTATAAGTGGGACGAAATCAAACCTCAAGTTCATGAAATAACTTTACCAAGTAATAAAAGAATTATTTTATTAGCAGAGGGAAGACTCGTTAATTTAGGTTGTGCAACCGGACATCCAAGTTTTGTAATGAGTGCTTCATTTACAAATCAAGTTACTGCACAAATAGAATTATGGAATAACTCTGACAAATATGAAAACAAAGTCTACGTTTTACCGAAACATCTTGATGAGAAAGTTGCACGATTACATTTAGAAAAAGTTGGTGCTAAATTAACTAAAATGTCTAAAGATCAAGCGGATTATATTAGCGTAACTCCCGAAGGACCTTACAAACCAGATGCCTATCGCTACTAAAAGTAGCAAACACAATATTTCAAAGGAAAGCGCTACAGCTAGTATAGCAAAGAAGATTTCTTTAAATGTAAATAAGGGTGACGTATTATTTTTTTTTGGGGAAATCGGAGTAGGCAAAACAACCTTTATTAGATATTTAATCAACAATATTCAAAAAAAAAATAGATTAAAATTAACAGAAGTTACTAGTCCAACGTTCAATTTATTGAACGAGTATGAGGTTAAAGATTTTTTAATTGAACATTATGATTTATTTAGACTAAAAAACATAAATGATACTCAAAATATTGGCTTATTAGAAAATAGTAAGAATGTTTTGACATTAGTTGAATGGCCTGAAAAAATTAAAAAAAAACCAAAAAGTAGAATTGAGTTAATATTTAAATATAAATCAAAGTTAGATCAAAGAATATTGAAGATTAATGACTTTAGATAAAAAATTTTTAAAAAAGATAAAAGGTGACGCTTCTTTTAGAAGTTTTTACAGGAAAAAAAATAGAAAAAAGGTATCTATAATAGTTAGTGCTAAAAAGGAAAAGAAAAAAAATCTTTTAATCTATGATGCAATTAATAAATTGTTAATCAAAAATGGTATAAAAGCGCCAAAACTTT
>CACIOK010000015.1 GCA_902588255.1 uncultured Pelagibacteraceae bacterium | reverse complement strand
TTGTGCATATCTATAATATCATACAGCACTGAAGGTAAATCAAACTGATCCATGCTTGGTATTACACTTTCTACTCTTCTTAGAACTGCAGCTGGACCATGAATTGTTTTATAAAAATTAGCTCTAAATCTTAAACCTGCAAGCGTCACGGATGAGTCTAGCTCATGTGTATCTTGAAATCTCTTCATCTCTATTTCATTACAATTTGTGGAGATTAGATCTTGTAAATCTTGTTTTTTTACAACTACTTCTTGGACCTTGTGTATTTCACCTGTTTGTCTGTAAGCTAGTGGCCAGCCACTTCTAATATGGAAATCAGATATTTTTTTATTATTTTTTGCTAGTTCTTCTAATTTTTCAAACATACTATTTTTTATATATAATTTTTATCAAAAACAACACTATACTATTTTAAAATACAGCAAAAACACTAAAATGCCCAATATGGTTAATTCATTTAGTCTTTAATTATTTCTTTTCTTTAAATACTAAACAAACACCATTATTGCAGTATCTTTTTCCTGTAGGTTTGGGACCATCATCAAAAATATGTCCGTGGTGTCCACCGCAATTTTTACAGTGATATTCAGTTCTTGGATATCCTAAATGGTGATCAGTTTTTGTTTCAAAAACATTTGGTAATGATTGAAAAAATGAAGGCCAACCTGAACCACTTTCATACTTTGCATCTGAGTCAAAAAGTTTGATATCACAGTTTATACAATGATAACCTCCCTCGCGTTTTTCATGATTTAATTCACTTGATCCTGGCATTTCTGTTCCTTCTTCAAATAAAATTAATTTTTGTTCAGAAGTTAATTTTTTATTCATGTATTTTTTTTATTTGAAAGGGTTATACCAGCAACAATAAATATTGCTCCTAGGATATGATAGTACATAAACTTTTCATTAAAAATTATCATTGCCATTATTGCTCCAAAAATTGGCATAAGATGTAAAAAAACTCCAGCCCTATTCGCGCCAATTATGGATATTCCTTTTATCCAAAAAATAAATGAGGCAAGTCCTGGAAAAAAAACCACATAGGTTAAAGTTAATATAAAAGGCATTCCTAATACAATTACATTACCTAAATACATCTCAATAAAATATATTGGCGTAAGAAATATTAATCCCGTGATGATAACTACTTCTAACAAAGCAAATTGAGATATTTCATATTTTTTACTTTTTAGTAATGCTGAGTAAACGGCCCAAGAAAACATTGCAACCACCATAGATAAATCACCCTTGTTAAAGTCTAAATTTTTAATTATTTGTAAATCTGCTTTTGTAATTATAAAAATAACTCCTGTTAGTGAAAAAACTACTCCTATAATTTGAAAAATATTCGTTTTTTCAATATTTAAAATAGATGAAATAAAAATGATCCACACAGGTATAGTTGAAATCATTAATATACCGCTAATTACCTGAGTATAATATAATGAATAGTAAACGATAGAATTAAATATTGTAATACTAGTAACACCAAGAATTGTAAAAAAAATTATATTATCAAAAATATACTTTTTCTTTTCAATTAATTCTTTTAATGTGAATGGTAAAAGTATTAGTCCTGCAAAAAACCATCGATAAAAATTCAATGAAAATGGGGGTATTTGGTATGTGCTTGCTGCTTTTCCTACAATGAAATTTCCAGACCAAAATATCGTGGTTAAAATTAGAATTAAATAAGCAAAATTATTTTTATTACTCACAAGATTAAGTAAACCTTAAAGAGCTATATGGCTGAAGGTCTAAATTAGTTTTTTCATTAGAAACCATTTTAGATATTATTTTCCCTGAAATCGCGCCTAAAGTCCATCCTAAATGATGATGTCCAAAAGAATAAAAAACATTTTTATAATTTTTTGAGCTACCAATTACTGGTAAAAAATCTGGAAGAGTAGGTCTAAATCCTAACCACTCATCATCATGTTCAGGCAAACCATCGAGCATATACTTTGCATTATTTACAAGATTTTTTATTCTTGATTTTGATAATGGATTTTTTAAACCACCGAATTCTACTGTGCCTACAACTCTTAAACCTTGTTCCATTGGAGTAATTCCAAAACCTCTATTAGCAAAAACTACTGGTCTCGATAATAAATGCTCAAACCCTTTAAAGTGGATATGATAACCTCTTTCAGTATCTAAAGGAATTTTTTCATCAAGTTTATCTGTTAGCCTTTTTGAAAAGGCACCACAAGCAATTACAATTTTATCAAAAATAAATCTTTGGGCTTCGCTATGTAAAATTGGAGTTTCGTTATCAAAATTTATATCTTTAATATTTATTTTTATAAATTTTCCTCCCTTCTTAACAAAGTGATTAAAAAGTTTTAAAAGTATTTTTTTTGGATTTTTTGCATGTCTTGCTTGACCGTAAAATACCCCACCATGATAAAAAGGTTTAATTTTTGGTTCTAAATCATGTATTTCTTTTGGGGACAAAATTTTTTGATCTATTCCAAGCTCATCCCTTATTTTAATCTCTAGCTCTCTACTTGATAAATCTTGATCATTCCAAATATACATAATACCTTTTTTTTCAATTAGATCAGACATATCCACATCATCAAAAAGTTCATCATAAGCTGGAATTGCTAGATCTAGAATTTGATGCATATATTTTGCCGTATGCATCATTTTTTTCTTAGAACAATTTAAAATAAATTTTAAAAACCAAGGAATCATCCTTGGAACATAATTCCATTTTAGAGCAAGTGGCCCCGTTGAACTCATAAGCATAGCTGGTACATCTGCAAGAATGTCTGTTCTATTTAATTGTAAAGATGCGTATGGTGAAAAATGGCCTGCATTTCCATAAGATGCTGAAACTGCAGCAGGATCATCTTTGTCAAAAATTGTTACTTCGTGTCCTTTTTTTTGAAGAAATAGAGCATTACAAACGCCCTGAATTCCAGCTCCAACAATTCCAATTTTAAATTTTTTTTTATTCATAGCAGTTATTAAAATAAATAAAGCATCTGCGTTTATGTTTCCATAAACAACTTAGGCACATACAATTTATAATTGAATTTCTTTAATTTTAATTTTATTTAAGGATACTAAATGGATCTCTAATACAGTCAATTCCATCTAAAGTTTCGAAAAAAATCTCACTAAGACTTGAACTATGGAATGTTTGACATTCTCTTTGTTTTTCTGTCAAAAGAATAGGTTCTTCACTATATCTTTTAGCAAAAGACATTGCATACTCTCCTGGGTTTGAACCAGTTAAATGTTTAAACCCATAAGATGCAGCAAAAGAATTACTTGCTTGAATTATGCTGCCTGATTTAGCCATTGTATATGTAGGACCCATAAATGAAGTTGATTGAGCACAACCATTTAAGATTGTCAGCATTGATATTAATAAAAATATTTTTTTCATCTCTCCCTGAAATGACTTTATATAATTTCTAATTAAATCAAAATAAATAAACTACTTAAAGCTAATTTATAACCATTTTAGGCTTTTTTTTAGTTAATTTTTAAAATAAAAAATTTAACTTATCACTTGCTTGCCATATATATTCGCACTCATAACTATACTTAAACCAATCATAGTTGCTAGCATAGACGATCCACCATATGACATGATTGGAAGCGGGGAACCGACAATAGGTAATAACCCTAAAACCATACTCATATTAACAGCTATATAAATAAATATCGCTGCTGCAAAACTAAAACAATAAAGTTTTGCAAAATAGCTTCTTGTATATGAGCCAATTCTTAAAATTCTAAATATCATTATTGCATATAAAATTAAAAGAAATAAAGAGCCAACAAACCCATATTCTTCAGAAAATAATGTAAAAATAAAATCAGTATGTTTTTCTGGCAAAAAATCTAAATAACTTTGTGTTCCTTTTAAAAAACCTTTACCTGTTAAGCCTCCAGACCCTATAGCAATTTTTGATTGAATAATTTGATATCCAGCACCCAATGGATCTTTATCCGGATTAAAGAAAGTTAATATTCTTAATTTTTGATAAGGTTTTAAAAAAGCAATTACAAAAGGCATTGAAATTACAAAAGTCAGTGTAGAATAAATAAAATATTTTATATTAAGTCCTGCAAGCCATAAAACAACTAAACCACTTAAAGCAATTAGAATTGACGTTCCTAAGTCAGGTTGAGACACAACTAACACTATTGGAAGAATTAATATTAATATTGGAAGCAATAAATTTTTAAAACTATTTACATCACTTATATGAGTTCTATGATAATATTTTGCAAAACAAACGATAATTGCAATTTTCATTAATTCAGATGGCTGTAAATTTATAAAATACAAACTAATCCATCGTTGGGAGCCAGATGCGGTTACTCCATAAAACGATGCCCATATTAAAAAACCTAAAATAATAATATAAAATAAATACCCAGTTGCGTGCCAAAATTTAATATTTAAAAAAGATAGAAATATCATCATTACAAAAAAAACCAAAAATCTAACGATATGACTTTTGCTGTGATATAATAATTCTCCTCCATCAGTTGAATACATTGAATAACAACTAATTATTCCAATGATAAAAATACAAAATAATAATATAAAATCGAAGGATCTTATTTTTTGAAAAAATGTTAATTGATTTGTTATTGTTCTAGTTTGAAACATCTATTAAATTGTAAAGTTTTGTTTAATAATTTTTTCTCTTTCCTCGTGACGATCAATTATTAATTTAAATAATTTTTTTGCCATAGGTGCTGCTGTAGTACTTCCAGATCCACCATGTTCAACAATAATACTAAGAGCATAACGTGGATTTTTATAAGGACCAAAAGCAACATATAGCGCATGGTCTCTTTCTTCGTAAGGTACATCTTTCGCTTTTAATTCTAATTCTCTATGTTTCTCAGTAATTCTTTTAACTTGAGCTGTTCCAGTTTTTCCAGCAAATTGATATTTTTTATCATCAATTCTAGAACCAAATGAAGTTCCCATTACCTCGTTGGTCGAACCCCACATTGCCTCTAATACAAATTTAATATTTTCTGGATTTCTATAAAGGGGAGTATGTTCTTTTTGGTCAGTTTTTAAAAAATTTCTTGCGTTTATTATCGGTTTGATTTTAAGATTTTCTTCTTCTTTTTTAATAGCCTCTTGAGCCATTTTATTTTTTATTTGCTCTGCGGTATCTTGATCTTTTTCTACTCTTATTCTTGGATAAATTTTGTAACCTCCATTTGCTAATTGTGCAGTCATCAAACATAGTTGTAGTGGGGTAGTTTGAATATACCCCTGACCAATACCAGTAATTAAAGTTTCTCCTAAAACCCATCCCAGGCCAAGATTATCTTTTTTCCATTGGGTGCTTGGTACAAGACCTTCTTTTTCATCAATAAACGTTTTTCCTAAAACTTTTTCGCCCAAGCCAAATTTTAATCCTGTTTTATTTAAACGATCTACACCCAGTTTTCTTGCTGCTTCATAAAAATAAGTATCACATGATTGTTTGATAGCATTTCTTAAGTTCATATATCCGTGGCCTTTTTTTTTCCAACAATGATACGTTTGGCCATACATTTCCATTTTTCCAGTACATCGAACTGTAAACCTTGGAGAAATAACATCATTTTCTAATGCCGATAAAGCCACCAATGGTTTAATAGTTGAACCTGGAGAATATAATCCTGCAACTGTTTTATTTATTAATGGCTTTAATGGGTTTTCTCTAATATCTTGCCAGTCTTTGTGACTAATGCCATACAAAAATAAGTTAGGATCAAAAGATGGTGAGGAATGCATGGCTATTATATCGCCTGTGTAAATATCCATAACACTAATTGATCCAGACTTATCTGCTAATAGTTCATTTGCAAGTTTTTGAACTTCTGTGTCAATTGTTAATCTTAAATTTTTACCCTTTTTACCTTCCAGATGATCTATTTGATTTATTCTTTTTCCATAAGCATTAACTTCATATCTTTGTATTCCATTAGATCCAATCAAATCATTTTCGTAAGCTTTTTCTAAACCAATCTTTCCTACTCTTAGTCCAGGGACATGATTTTTTTTAATAATTTCACTATTTATTAGATCGCTTTCGCTGGCCTGTGCAACATATCCTAAAACATGAGTAAAGTTTTCTTTGTATGGATAGTTTCTAGCTACAGATAAAACTGGTTTTGCTCCACCAAGTTCGTGTAAATAAAAATTTACTTTAGAAAATTGATCCCAACTTAAATTTTCTGAAATTACTAAAGTTTCCCAAGGTTTTTGTTTATTTTTCTTTTTTATAATTTTAGAAAACTTTTTATCATCTAGTTGTAAAATATCTTTTAGTCTAACCATTAAATATTTAAAATCCTCAACTTGTTCAGGGACAACATGAAGCTGGTATACTTTAAGATTTCCAGCTACAGTGTTTCCATAAAAATCTAAAAATTCTCCACGCTCTGGTGGTAACTTCCATTCTCTAAGACGGTTTTTATCAGATAAAGTTAAATATTTTTTATTTTCATTAATTTGCAAAGAAAAAAGTCTGGCTACAATTCCTGTAAAAACTACAACTTTGGCTGCAGAAATTATAAACATTCTTCTATTGATTGTATTTAATTTTCTAAAACTTGTATCACCACCACTAATCATTTTTGTCTCTGTTTGATATTAATTTTTGATAAAACTCGAATATATTTGCGATAATAACATATAAGAAAAATGTAAAAATTATATTTATTATAATATCCAGATAGTTAAGTTTAAATTGAAAGAATAAAACTAATGCTGAATAACTTAAAGAACTAACTGCTAAGACACTAAATAAAAAAAATAGCCAGTCTTTAAGAATACTTGGTCTTAAAGTAATGTTTTTTAAATAAGCAGCAAAACCACAAATCAATAGATAAGTAAAACTGCTCATTCCTATTGGGAAGCCAATCACGACGTCGTTTATTACGCCTGCAAAAAATATTAATCCATAACCTAAATGTTCAGGTTTTTTTAAACTCCAATAAAAAATTAAAATGAATGGAAAATTAAATGAAAAATAGGTTAGTTGTAAATAATTAAAATCAAATTCATTTAAAACTGAAATATAAAGCAAGAAGATTGGACCTAATTCTAATAACTTATTTAAAATTTTTCCTTTTCCAAATCTAGACATTAATTTTCCTCTTTTTCAAAAGATATAATTTTGATAAATCTGAGCTGGGAAAAGTCTGAAAAATAACTTACTTTTGTTTTTTCTAGAATTTTTCCTATGGGTATTCCTGATTTAAATATAGCTCCTGATCCTGAAGTAAAAACTGTACTGCCTTCTTCAAGTGAAATTTCTTCTTTTGAGTACTGTATTATACCATCATTCTTACCAGTGCCTGATAATATTGACTGGTAACCTTCTGGCTCTATTGTAACTGGTATTTTGCTATTTAAATCAGAAAGCAATAAAACTCTTGATGTTGTATAATTAACCTCTACTACTTTTCCTACTAAAAACTCTCCATCTAAAACTGCCATTCCTAATTTTATATTATCCTTGCTTCCCTTATTAACAATTATTGATCTTAAAAATGGACTTTGTTTATCTATTAAAACTTTTGCAACTATTTCATCAGATACAATTATATAGTCATCGATAATTTTTTTTAATCTTATGTTTTCAGAAACAACAAAATTATTATTTTCAATATTTGATATTAATTCTTTATTTTCTTTTTTTAAGTCTTGGTAATGATCATAATAAGTGAAATGATCTTTTAAATTTATGTAACCATCAATTAAATAGTTTTCGGGAACAGAAACTATAAAAGAAGACCTATAAACAAGTTCTTTAACAGAGATTTTGATATAATTGATTACTGAAAAATTAAATTTTCCAAGAACTAAAAGTATAATTGATAAAATTAATAAAAAAAATAATGAAAACCTTTGTTTGTTACCTCTTTGAATAAAAGCAGAACGAATTGCAATGACGAAATCGTCTCGACCTGCTTCCATTTTATTTTAATACTCTGATAACATCGTAGAAAAAGTTTCCTCTTGATCTAAAGCTTTGCCTGTTCCAACAGCAACACATGCTAAAGGATCATCTGCTATATGCACAGGTAAACCAGTCTCTTTTGAAAATCTTTTATCTATATTTTTTAATAAAGCTCCACCACCTGTTAAAGTTAAACCCATATCAACTAAATCCGCCGACAGTTCAGGAGGAGTATTTTCTAAAGCATCTTTAATTCCATTTACAATTTCTTTTAATATAACATTTAATGCTTCAGACGAATCTTCTTCAGTTATATTAACTTCTTTAGGTGTTCCAGATCTAATATCTCTTCCTTTTACTGCGTAAGTATTATTATTTGTTGGTATAGCGGTTCCAATTTCTTTTTTAATTTTCTCTGCAGTACTATCACCAATCATTAAGTTATACTCTTTTCTCATATAGTTAGTTAAAGCCTGATCCATTGCATCGCCTGCTACTCTTAAAGATCTTGAATAAACTACTCCACCAAGAGACATCACAGCAATTTCAGTTGTTCCACCTCCAATATCAACAACCATTGAACCTGTCGCTTCTGATATAGGTAAGTTAGCACCTATTGCTGCTGCGATTGGTTCTTCAATTAACTGAACTCTTCTTGCGCCTGCGGCTAGGGCGCTATCTTGAATTGCTTTTCTCTCAACTGGGGTTGAACCAGTTGGTACACATATTAAAATTCTTGGATTAGCAAACGTACTTCTTTTATGAACTTTTTTTATAAAGTGTTTAATCATTTCTTCTGTAACGATAAAATCTGCAATTACTCCATCTCTTAAAGGTCTAATTGCACTTATATTTCCAGGAGTTCTACCAAGCATGGTTTTAGCTTCATCACCAACAGCTAATACTGATTTTTTTCCTTTACTATCAACAACTGCAACTACTGAAGGTTCGTTTAGAACAACCCCTTGACCTTTTAAAACTACTAATGTGTTAGCAGTACCTAAATCTATAGCCATATCTTGGCTCCAGACTGAACTGATTTTATCTAGTATTCCCATTTAAATTCCTCTCACTTTTTGTTCAAAATTTTGCTCTTTGGTTTGTCCAGGAGCAGTTTTGTCTCTTTTAATTATCATTTTATTCAAAGCATTAATGTATGCATTTGCCGATGCAACTAATGTATCAGTATCTGCTGCTTGTCCAACAGTTGTTTTACCATTTTCCTCAATTCGGACACTTACTGTAGCCTGAGCGTCTGTTCCTTCGGTCACAGCATGAACTTGATACAATTGAAGTTTAACATCGTGAGGATATAATTTTTTAATACATTTAAAAATAGCATCTACAGGACCATCCCCAGTCTCTGTTGCATTTTTAACATCACCATAAACATCTAAAATCATTTCAGCCTTTTGAGGTTCTCCTGTTCCAGCATAAACTTTTAATGATTTTAAATTAATGGCACTTACTTTATTATCTATAATTAAGCTATCATCTACCAAAGCGATAATATCTTCATCATAAACGTGTTTCTTCTTGTCTGCTAAAATTTTAAATTTTCCAAATGCACTCTCAATTACATCGTCAGTTACATCTTTATAACCAAGACTTGTTAATTTATCTTTAAATGCATGTCTTCCTGAATGTTTTCCCATCACTAATGAAGTTTGTTTAACTCCAACACTTTCAGGTGTCATTATTTCATAAGTATTTCTATTTTTAAGCATTCCATCTTGGTGAATGCCTGACTCATGTGCAAAAGCATTTTTACCTACAATTGCTTTATTGTATTGAACAGGAAACCCAGTAGCATTTGAAACAACTTTTGAGGCTTTGCTTAATAGAGTAGTATTAATTCCAGTTTCGTAGGGCATTAAGTCGGGTCTTGTTTTCATTGCCATAACAACTTCCTCTAGCGCAGCATTACCTGCTCTTTCCCCAATTCCATTAATCGTACACTCTATTTGTCTTGCTCCTGCTTGAACTCCTGCTAATGAATTTGCAACAGCTAAACCTAAATCATTATGACAGTGTGTAGATAAAATTGCTTTATCTATGTTTGGAACTTTGTTTAATAAGGTTTGAATAATTTTTGTAAATTCTGAAGGAACTGTATAGCCAACAGTATCGGGAATGTTTATTGTTTTTGCTCCACATTTAATTGCTAACTCTACAGTCTTACACATATAATCCATGTCAGTTCTCGTTCCATCTTCGCAAGACCATTCAACATCGTCGGTAAATTTTCTTGCATAAGTTACGTGTTCTTTTATTGCCTCATATACTTCTTCTGGAGATTTATTTAATTTATGTTTCATGTGTAATGGACTTGTAGATATGAAAGTATGAATTCTAAATCTCTTTGCATGCTTTAAAGATTCATAACATCTGTCTATATCTTTTTTTGAATGTCTAGATAAACCTGCTGGAATAGATTTTTTTAAAATTTTACTAATTTCAGTTACAGCTTCAAAATCTCCTGGGGAAGCAATAGGAAATCCTGCCTCAATTATATCAACTCCTAATTCATCAAATACTCTTGCGATTTGGATTTTTTCTTCTAAGCTCATAGATGCGCCTGGTGATTGTTCACCGTCACGCATTGTAGTATCAAATATGTAAACTCTATTATTCTCTGACATTGTAATTATTTTATAGCAGCAGTAATATACAACCTCTCGCCTAGATTGCAAAATAAAACTTAATTTTAAGAAAAAAATCTAGGCGTCTGGAATGCAGAATTAACAAACTTTGAATTTTTTGACAAACGAAGTGTAATATTTTTAAGTTTTTCTCTTACATATCGATCTAACTTTGTAGGATATTTAAGTTCCAATATACAAACTTTAGAAAAATTTTTTACAATATTTATTTGGCTTATATTTTTTAAATAAACGCTTTGTATATTATAATCAACTGTTGCTCTTATTTTGTTATTGTTAGATATAAAGTATTGTCTGTCATAATGAGTTGATAAAACAGGATAAATTATTTTTTTTAATTTAATTTTAACATTTACTAAATTTTTTATTTTTTCTATATTTTTTAAATCAGAAAATTTTAGATTATTTAATTCATTAATTGAATAGTTTCTCTTTCTTGTTTCGGATCCTTTTTTACCTTTTATTTCGAGTTGGGGTTTTATTAATTCTTTTTCTACTCCATACCATCTGATTCTTATTTTTCTTTTATTACTAACTCCATTTAAATTTTCTTTAATTGAAGAAAAATTATCATCATCAAAATAAATTGAATTTACTTTTCTTTGAGGATATTGATTTGTAAAAAAAAATTCTGATCTTAATAAAGTATTAATTAAAGCTAAATGATTTTCACTTTTAAATATCCATTTTCTCTCAAATCTATTTATTTTATTTTGCATTAAATTATTGATTTAACAAAAAGAGTTTTTTTTCATAAATTATTGGAAGAATTTTTTTTGTTTCTTTTTCAACTAACTTATTATTGATTGTCATTTTAGATTTTTTATCTTTAATCCATTTTGTGATGAAATCATGAAAATTAGAATTTTTTGCAATTAAAACACCATGGTTATATTCTTTCTTTTTTTGATAGGCGGCGAAAGGAATTTTAACATCATCAAAACTTATATTATTAGTATATACTCTAGAACCATCTTTGCTAACTATTCCAACAAAAGAATTAATAGCTTTTATTTCAGATATATTTACTTTTGATTTTTCGCCAACACTTATTATTTTATCGTATACATTATCAAAATAACAGTTATTTACAGTTGCATTTGAACCAGAAAAATCTATTGCATCATTTTTAATATTCTTAAATTTAATATCTTTAATTTTCCCTTCGCTAAAATCTATATCAATAGCATCAGATGCAATATCTGAATAAATACCATTTTGGATTTTAAATTTGGACCTAAAGATATTAATTGCGTCTTCAGAAAAAATATTGTTAAAATTTACATTTTTTATATCTACACTTGTGTCATGAAAATTGATTGATCCTAAAACTAAAAATTCAGAACTATGTTTGTTTCCAGTTAAATAAGAAAATTCTGTATTTTGTATTCTAGACAACTTACTTGTTTCACCAATATACATTCCGCCACCAAAATTATTTTTTTCTCCTGAAATAATTGTTTTTTTTCCTTCGCCACCAATAATCCATGGAGAATTTGAAATAATAAAAGAATTGTTTGTTAAAATTATTTTTTGGCCAGGTTTTACAAAAAACTTAAATCCATTAGGAATATATAAATTTTGATCAATGTTAATTTCATCCTCTATTAAATAAAAATTTGTACCTTTTTTTACAAAATATTTTTTAATTATTTGTGGGTCATATTGTTTAAATAAGTCATAATTGTACTTAGAGTTTATATGATCTATTTTTAATAATATTGAATTATTGTTGTGCTTATTAGTTAATCTGACATGGTTACACTTTAAATTTCTGTTCAATTTTTGAGGTAATTCTATAATTGTATCTGAAAAATTGTTTAAACTTTTATTAATTTTTATTTCAAACTTTTGATCATTTTTACTACATAAAAATTTATCAACAAAAAAAAGTCCATAATTTTTATAATAATTTTTTATTAAAAATTTTGAATCATTTTTTTTTAGAACTTGAGTTTTTCTCTGTATTTTTAACTTCTCTTTAATATTATTTGCTTGATGTTTAAAATCATCTAATAAAAAATAATATAATCCAACACCATAATCTGAAATATTATCAAAATAAAAATAATCAGCATAAATATGTGAGTTAATTTTCTCTATCTCTTTCAAATTTGTAGAAAGAAATTTATCAATATAGTTATCGGAGCTAATTATATTTAAATTATCTAAATATAAACCATAAAAATCCTGATTTATTTTATTATTCTTATAAAAAAATTTTTGGATCCAAGAAAACTGTTCAGATTTATTTTTTAAAGAGTCTTCTACATAATCAATTAAAAGACTATTGTCATAATTTAAATGATATTTGTGATAGTTATGTTTCATTCTATGACCATCGAATGGTATAGGTTCAAATAAACCATTAAGAGGATTATAATAAAACTTAACACTTTTTAAAAAAGCTCCATGGTAATTCTGACTCATATCCATTACTGCAAAAAAGGCTGCCCATTTTTCAAGATCAAAAACTTTCTCTAATTCAATTTTATCCTCAAAAAAATCCCTTAACTTTTGTGAAGCTATTTTTACTAAAGGTAGATTTTCATCTTTATTCCAATATTTCTTATTATATATTTCCCAAACTTGATCATCATAACCTGCATAAATATTTTCATCTAATCCAAAGATTGGTCCATTTCTTCTTTCATTTCTCTCTATTAGTTCTTTTCCAAAACCTTCTTCAATAACATAAAGCCCTTTGTTTTCTCCATTAATAACCAAATCAACAAACTCATATTTAATTTTAATAATATTAAAATCTGCAGCTAGCTCATGAAATATCCACTCATGAACATAGTTTCGTGCTCTAGGTTTTTGTATAGAAAATTTTTTAATACCTAAGATGTATTGATCTTTGTCTAACTCTATTTTATATGATGACTTTTTTTTATCAACATAATGAATTTTTCTATCTCCTTTTAATCTTATATCTCCTCTATATTTTTTATCTTTAAAAATAATATTTGTTTTTACATTTGGCATTTGACTAGAATCTGGCAAGGCAGAATCTGTACCGACTAATATTGCTTTCTTTCTCACATTTTCAAGCATCAACATATCTTCAAATGTTATTTCTAATTCAACTTTATCAATTTTATAAAAATTACTTTTAAAAGCTTTTATTGCTATAGAAGGTAAATATAAGTATTCAAGTCTACCACCTTTTGAAAAATAATCTAAATACTTTTCTTTAGTTTCTTTGAAAGTTTGAGACATTAAGATAGCTATAAAAATAAACATTCCTATAATTACTGAAGAAAAAAAATAAAGATAAAGAAACTTGTTAAAAGAAAAAAAACTTTTTTCTTTTTTTTTCTTCCATTTTTTTATTATCATAGTGATAAATCGTCATTATACGCCAATATAACTTTTGAGCTTGGAAATTTCTTTTTTATTTTACCTGACAAAGAAGTTAAGTTTTCAAATTTTTTTGGTTTTAAATCTATATTTATTGTTGTGCTGTCATTACTTCTAGACATCGATATAAATTTCATTTCTTTGGATATTTTTTTAATATCAGATATTAGATTGTCTATTTGAGTGTCATTGATATTTTGTTCAATAATTATCCCTAAATTAATTTTTTCTTCGATGTTTTTTTTAGATTTTTTTAAATATCCTGAATAAATCATAATAATTGTTAAGGAGAAAAATATTCCAACAATAGTTATTGCCAATTGATTTGCCCCACATCCTAGCCCAGTTGCTATAATCAAAAAAAGATAAACTAATTCTTCAGGTTCTTTTATTGCAGCTCTAAACCTAACTATTGATAAAGCCCCTACTAAACCTAAAGATAATGCTAATGAACTTTTTACGATCATAATAACAATACAAGTTGCTACTCCTAAAATTACAAAATTTTTTGAAAATTCTGTTCTATTAGATAATGTTGATGAATATCTTATATAAAATAATTGCACTAAAAAACTTAATATTGCTGCACAAATTAAGCTTAAAACAAAACCTGGTAAATCTATTTGGATGTTTTGATTTACAAAAAAATTTAAGTCAGATTTTGTTAAATTTTGTAACTTTTCCATATTAATAATTTAATTAATTTTTATCAGTATCTACAAGTTTTTTCTTCGCTATCCATGGCATCATTGCTCTTAATCTTGTGCCAACTTTTTCAACTGGATGTTCTGCAAGTTTTTCTCTCGTTTTTAAAAAATTCTTTTGACCATTTTTACACTCATCCATCCATTCCTTAGTAAACTTTCCAGACTGAATATCGTCCAATACTTCTTTCATTCTTTTCTTAGTTTCTTCTTTTTTTATAATTTTAGGGCCAGAGGTATATTCCCCATACTCCGCTGTATTTGAAATTGAGTAATTCATATTTGCAATTCCACCCTCATATATTAAATCAACAATTAATTTAACTTCATGTACAGTTTCAAAATATGCCATTTCAGGTTCATAACCTGCCTCAACTAAAGTTTCATATCCATTTTTTATTAACTCAACTAAACCTCCACAAAGAACAGTTTGTTCGCCAAATAAATCTGTTTCAACTTCGTCTTTAAATGTTGTTTCAATAATTCCAGATCTTCCACCACCTACAGCTGAAGCATATGACATTGCAAGCTCTCTTGCTTTACCTGATCCGTTTTGATGAACAGCAAATAAACATGGAACACCTCCACCTTTTTCAAATTCACTTCTAACTAAATGTCCTGGGCCTTTTGGAGCAACCATAAAAACATCTAAATCTTTTCTTGCTTTTATTAAATCGTAATGAATATTTAATCCATGGGCAAAAGCTATTGAAGTTCCTTCTCTAACTCTTTGTTCGATATGATTTTTGTAAATTGTTGCTTGTAATTCATCTGGGGTTAAAATCATAACTACATCAGCCCACTCAGCAGCATCTGACAAATTCATAACTTTTAATCCCTTGGACTCGGCTTTTGTTTTGCTTTGAGATCCATCTCTTAATGCTACAACAACTTCTTTAACACCACTATCTTTTAAATTAAGAGCATGAGCATGACCTTGACTACCATAACCAAAAATCGCAATTTTTTTATCTTTAATTAAATTTACATCTGTATCTTTTTCATAAAACATTTTCATAATAATCTCCTTAATTTATTTAAACACTTCAGCTCCTCTTGTCATTGCAACAGCTCCAGTTCTAGAAGCACTAACAAGGCCAAGTGATTTTAATTTAATTGACACTTTATCAATATCTCTCCTTAAAGCAGTAATTTGAATTACAATCGATTTTTTTGATTTATCTAGTATAACCGCATTATGTTTTTTACAAGCGTTTAAAGCTTTATTTATTTTTGCTGTATTTCCTACTATTTTTAATAAAGCCATCTCTTTAAATATTACTTTTTTATCCTCTCGTTTAAAATCAGCTACCTTATGAACTGGCACTAATTTTTTTAACTGTAACTTAATCTGTTCTATCACTTGAGGTGTACCTGTTGTTACAATTGTTATTCTAGAAAGATTTTTTTTTGAGTCTATTTCTGCAACAGCAAGTGACTCAATATTATATCCTCTGCCAGAAAATAAACCTACCACTCTAGCTAAAACACCTGCTTCATTATCTACCCATACAACAATAATATGGGTATCCATTTTGCCAATTTTGCCTGGAATACTGTAAGCTGATTTTGGTTTGCTCATTAAACTAATGTTTTACCCTTTCCAGTGATTTTTTTTTCTTTTTGATCATTTGGACCAAGTAACATCTCATTGTGTGCTTTTCCAGAAGGTATCATTGGGAAACAATTTTCAATCTTATCAACTCGACAATCAAATATTACCGGTCTTTCAGTATTAAGCATTTCAATGATTTTATCGTCAAGTTCTTCGGGTGTTGTTGCTCTTATACCAACACAACCATATGCTTCTGCCAATTTAACAAAATCTGGTAATGCAGCGGTGTAACTCTCTGAATAGTTTTTATCATGAAGTAGTTCCTGCCATTGTCGGACCATTCCCATATATTCATTATTTAAAATAAAAATTTTAATTGGTAAGCTATATTGAACAGCTGTAGACATTTCTTGCATAGTCATAAGAACTGATGCTTCTCCAGCAATATCAATAACTAATTTATTTGGGTGAGCAACTTGTACACCAACTGCTGCGGGCAAACCATAGCCCATTGTTCCTAATCCACCAGAAGTCATCCATCTATTTGGCTTATTAAATTTATAATGTTGAGCAGCCCACATTTGATGCTGACCAACTTCTGTAGTTATATAAGTATCTTTATCCTTTGTTAATTCATAAAGTCTTTGAACAGCGTACTGTGGTTTTATAGTTTCAGTACTATTTTCGAAATTAAGAGAATTAATCGATCTCCATTTTGCAATTTTTTCCCACCATTTAGAAATCTTTTGTTTATTTGATTTCATAAAATTTGGTTTTGTTTTTTTTATTGTCTTTAAAGTTGAATTAATTATATCGGCTACATCTCCAACAATTGGCAAATC
The DNA here is from genome assembly GCA_902588255.1 of uncultured Pelagibacteraceae bacterium. Taxonomy (GTDB): domain Bacteria; phylum Pseudomonadota; class Alphaproteobacteria; order Pelagibacterales; family Pelagibacteraceae; genus Pelagibacter. The sequence continues at coordinate 4,518 of CACIOK010000015.1, read as the reverse complement.
TACTTTAACATTCTTATTAATTGAGGATGGATCGATATCAATGTGAATCTTTTTTGATTTTGGTGAAAATTCATCTAGCTTACCAGTAATTCTATCATCAAATCTTGCACCAATGTTTATCATTAAATCACAATCATGCATTGCGTTATTTGCTTCATAAGTTCCGTGCATTCCTAGCATTCCTAAAAATTGATTATCGTCTGCCGGAAATGCACCAAGTCCTTGAAGAGTTGATGTTATTGGAAAACCTGTGGCAGAAACTAATTCTTTAAGCAGTTCACTTGCTTTAGGTCCTGAATTAATTACACCTCCACCTGTATAAAAAATTGGCTTCGATGATTTGTCCATTAGCTTTATTAATTCATCAATATCTGATTGTTTAAAATTATTTTTAGCTTTGCCGTTTAATTTTTTTTGTTTTTTATATTTTGTATAACCTGTTTTTTGAAATTGAATATCTTTTGGAATATCAACTAAAACTGGTCCTGGTCTTCCTGAAGTTGCAACTTCAAATGCTCTATGTATAACTTTTGCTAAATCTTTTACATCTTTTACTAGCCAATTATGTTTAGTACATGGTCGAGTAATACCGGTTGTATCACATTCTTGAAAGGCATCGGTTCCAATTAAATGAGTTGGTACTTGTCCAGATATACAAACTATTGGAACAGAGTCCATGTATGCATCAGTTAAAGCAGTTACTATATTCGTTGCACCTGGTCCTGATGTTACTAAAGCAACTCCGGGCTTTCCTGAAGATCTTGCATATCCTTCAGCAGCATGTCCAGCACCTTGTTCATGTCTAACCAAAAAATGTTTAACTGATGGAAAATTTTTTAATTCATCATATATTGGAAGCACTGCTCCACCTGGATAACCAAAGACGACTTCAACACCATGATCTTCGAGACATTTAAACACAATTTCAGCACCTGAATATAATTTTGACATTCAGGCAATCTATCGGACTTTATATTAATTGGTCAAGTTTAAGAGCCAATTATTCTGATAAAAATTTTTATACTTCGGGTAAAAGAACCCTAAAACTGATCTCTTGAGCATTATCCCTATTGAAACCTTAGCTATTTACCAAGATCAGTTTATCCTTATAATAGTTTTATGAAATATTTTACTAAATTAAGTCTAGCATTTATTATTTTGTTAAGCGTTTGTCAGTCTTCGAGCGCAGAAGAAGAAAAAAAGTGTGATGAATATAAAAAGTTATCTAAAGAATATTTATTATGTACAACGAAAAAATTAGGAAAAAGTTTTAAAATAGACGGTAAATCTCCAAAAGAAGTCAAAGAAGAAATTAAAAAACTAAAAAATTAATTTTTTATCCAAAGTTGTAAATCTTTTGGATCTATCCTATTCCATGTTGTCATTTTGCTTCTTGCCCATGTAGCTTGCCTCTTAGCATATTGTCTGGTTTTTATAGCTATCAATTCTTTAGCTTCATCTATTTTTATTTTTTTTTCTAAAAATTTACTTAATTCTTTAATTCCTATAACTTTATTAACACTTGACTGATCAGGAATTTTTAAAGTTTTAAATTTTTTAACTTCTTTGACTGCGCCTAACTTGATCATTTTTATAGTTCTCTTTTCAATTCTCTCAATTAGTTTTTTTCTTTCAAAATTTATATATAGTTTTAAAAATTCGTTTTGCTTAAAATTTGACTTTGTTTGAGCTAACCAATCATACATGGATTTCTTGCTATACGACTTAATTTCGTATGCCCTAATAGATCTTTGAGTGTCGTTACTATTGATTTTTCCTTTTACCTGAGGATCAATTTTTAAAAGCTTTTCATAAAATTTTTTTTGACCATGTTTTTTTTGCATCAATCTAATTTTTTTTCTAAATTTTATCGGAATATTTGGAATTTTAACTAAACCATTGACTAAAGAATTAAAATAAAGTCCTGTGCCACCAACTAAAATTGGTGTTTTTTTTCTTTTTCTAATTTCATAAATTTTTTTAATTGCATATTTAAGCCAATGACCTGTAGAAAAAATTTTTTTAACATCCACTGTACCATAAAGATGATGCTTTATATTTTTCTGATCTTTTTTAGATGGTCGGGCAGTTAATATTTTTAATTGTTTATATATCTGCATACTATCTGCATTAATAATTTCCCCATTAATATTTTGAGCAAGTCTAACGGCAAAGCTGGATTTTCCAGAGGCTGTTGGTCCAGAAATTAAAATAATTTTGGACTTTTTGTCCATCGTTAGTCTAGTTTAACACCAATGTATCGTCTTTGGTTTTGATTGTTATAAATTGCAATGAGAATAGTTTTCTCATTTGAGTTCATTGTTGATTTTACTATTCTTTTAAACTCATCAATAGATCTAATTTTTTTCTTTTGAGCCTCAACAATAATATTATTAACATTTAAATAATTTATTGGACTGTCACTATCTATTTTTGTGATTACCAATCCAGTTGTATTTTTTGGAAGCTTTCTTATCTGAGCATCGCTTTCATTTAAAAGTCTTACAGTTATTTTCAATTCATCTATTCTAGTAAGCTCAGGTTTTTCTTCAGGTTTTTCAACTTTAAAATCTTCTGAAGTTTCTAACCTTCCTAATTTAATTTTTTTTATAATTTCTTTTTTGTTTCTCCAAACTTTAACTTTTACAATTTTACCAACTTCTGTTGCTGCAACAATTTTTGGCAATTCCTTCATTTCTTTAATCAGTGTTCCATTAAATTCTAAAATGATATCTCCGGCTTTAATTCCTGCTTTATCTGAGGGACTATTTTTGGCAACACTTGCAACTAAGGCACCTCGTGGTTTATCTAATTTTTCTAAGTCAGCAATTTCTTGAGATACATCTTGAATTCTCACTCCAAGCCACCCTCTTTTAGTTTCTCCAAACTCTATTAACTGATCTATAACTATTTTTGCACTATTGGCCGGAATAGAAAAACCAATTCCTATTGATCCTGATTGACCTAAAATTGCAGTATTAATTCCTATTACATCTCCATTCATATCAAAAAGCGGCCCACCAGAATTTCCTACATTAATTGAAGCATCTGTTTGAATAAAATCTTCATATCTATTCATACCAATGTCTCTGTTTCTTGCGGAAATAATTCCAGAAGTGACGGTACCACCTAAACCAAAAGGATTTCCGATTGCAATAACCCAATCTCCAATTCTTGCGTTGTCAGAATTTCCAAACTTAACAGGAGTAAATTTTTCTTTAGATTCAATTTTAAGAACTGCTATGTCAGATAATGGATCGGTACCCAGAACTTTTGCTTTATATTCCTTTTCTCCATCAACTCTTACCAAAATGTCTTCTGCTCCTTGGATCACGTGGTTATTTGTAATTACTATTCCCTCAACATCTATTATAAATCCAGAACCAAGAGCACTCGCCTTTCTTTCTTTTGGTGTTCCAAATTCTTTAAACAAATCTTCAAATGGTGAACCAGGAGGAAATTCAAAAGGAAAAGGATTTGTGTTGGTGGTTACAATTGTTTGTGTTGTAGATATATTTACTACTGATGGCATTAATTTTTCAGCTAAGTCAGCGAAGGAAGCAGGTAAATCTCTACTGTAGGAAATAAATGAGTAGTTAATGAAAATAATTGCTAATAATACTATTTTAATTTTTCTCATTTTAACTTTTAATATACCAAATAATTAAAAAACCTATCAAGGCAAAGATCATTCCTCCAGTTCTTAACTGAGATTCTTTAATTATTTCTAATTTTCGTAACATATTTTTCATTTTTGATGGAAATAAGGCATATAAAATACCCTCTATAAAAAGAAAAAGTCCAAAAGCTATAATTAGCTCTTTCATTTATGAATTATTTATTGTGCTGGTTTTTGATTTATATTTCCAAAGAATTTAAAAAATTCACTATCAGGAGATAAAATTAAAGAAGTATCCCCTCCTATTAAAGCTTTTTCATAAGCTTGCATTGCTCTATAGAAAGCAAAGAAATCTGGGTCTCTTCCAAAGGCATCAGCAAAAATTTTGTTTCTCAAGCCGTCACCTTCACCTTTCATAATTTCAGAGTTTTTGTTTGCTTCAGCTAATATAACAGCTACTTCTTTATCTGCAGTAGAGGTAATTGTTACAGCCATTTCCGCACCTCTAGCTCTGAATTCTTTAGCTTCTCTTTCTCTTTCAGTTTGCATTCTTCTATAAATCGCATCACTATTTGCTTGAGGTAAGTCTGCTCTTTTAATCCTGACATCAACTATTTTTATTCCAAATTTATTTGCTTCATTATTAACACCCTCTTGGATCAAAGCCATTTGCTTATTTCTATCTTCAGATAACAATGTTTGTAATCTTTGCGTTCCTAAAACACTTCTTATTCTTGAATTAATAATTGTTGAAAGTCTAGATCTGGCTACTCTTTCATTTCCAACTGAAATATAGAATTTGAGAGGATCAACTATTTGAAATCTTGCAAATGCATCTACGATTAATCTTTTTTTGATCTGACGCAATAACTTCTTCGGGTGGAGCGTCTAAGTTTAGT
>CACIOK010000014.1 GCA_902588255.1 uncultured Pelagibacteraceae bacterium | reverse complement strand
ACTGGAGATAGGTCTTCTGATTTTTTGTACAAATGCCTTTACAAAGTAAAAATTTCTAATAAACCAACTTCAGATAATATTAATGATGGTTTAAAACTAAATAATGTATTTATAACTACAGCTTTAAAATGTGTGCCTCCTGGAGACAAACCACTTTTATCTGAACTAAACAACTGTTCTCTTTTTTTTAATCAAGAAATAAATAATTTAAAAAATTTAAGTGTTATAGTGGCACTTGGAAAAATAGCCTTTGATACTTGTGTTTATTTTTATAAAAAAAATTACAATTTAAATGAAAAGATTAATTTTGGACATGGCCAAATTTATTCATTACCAAACAATATTAAACTTGTAGGCTGCTATCACCCAAGCCCACGAAATGTGAATACTGGTCGCATTAATGAGAGAATGATGACAAGTCTTTTTAAAAAGATTAAAAAATTAAATTAATTTTGTAATTTTATCTTAAGCCCATCAGGTATTCTTGAGGGTTTGCCATTTTTATCAACAGATACCAAATGAACCTCAGCATCTGTAATAATTTCATTATCTCTTAAAATACTTTGCTTCATTAAAAAAGATGTTTTAGTAAATGATTGAACTTCTGAGATGACTTCAAGTTTATCCTCAAATTTTGCAGGTTTTTTGTATTCAATGTTGCATGATTTTACAATTAACAAAACTCCAAACTTTTCTAATAAAGACGAGTTGGTATAATCTAACGAGTAAATAGCCTCGGATCTAGCACGTTCTAAAAATTTTAAGTAATTTGCATAATAAACAACCCCACCAGCATCTGTATCCTCATAATATACTTTTACTGTGAAATTAAATTTTTTTGCCATAAATAATATTATTAACTATATTGAAATTATTTTTTTTATGAAAGTTTTTATTATTTGGCTAATTGGTGTGATTTTATGGAATTTTGGTTATCCATCTGCATCGCCAATAGAAGATGTAGTTGTTGCGGTAATATTGTCTTTTATAAGTATATATCTTAAAAAATTTATTAAAAACTAGCTATTCGGATGAAAAGTAAATATTTTGATAATACGCTACTGAACTTAATTTTGAGTTGTCAGTATCAGCCATAATTGCAACCCCATTAATCTCATCTAAATCAAGATTATGAAACTTCTTAAAATGATCTTTTACATTTACTTTTACAGTAACCCACTCATTTAAATGTTCTTTTGTTGTTGCCAAAACATAGTCTATTGATTTTTTTGTATATGGACTTGGATGAAAAATATCTACATCTTCATTGCTTGAAAAAACATAGTTCATTGCTCTATTTGATAAAGGTGTAGCGCCAGTTTTTTTTACAACAAATATCCTTGCTGCATAATCATGCCCTTTTTTGGTTCTTTCATTGATGCCGCTAATATCCTTCTCAACTTTCCAAGTTATATTAAGAATAGGTGTATTATTAAGATTTATTTTAATCTCTTTTCCTAATCCCGAAGCAGCATTATTTGCTACTGCTTTAAGGAAGTTTCCATTATCATTCTTTCCAATAGAATACTCTGTTTTAGCATCAGCGCCTCTTACTTTTCTAATCTCTAAGCTATCAAGTTCTTCTTGGTTGAACTCAAAAACTTTTATTTCTTCAGCTAAGACCGAAAAGATTAGAAAAAAGAATAATAAGATAATTTGAATTAAAACTTTCATTTGAGGCTCATATATGCATATAAATTAATTTTCAACAAATTACTTAAAATCAAACTTTGGACATGATTTAAACACTCAAAATTCATTATTTAATTATAATTATTTAATATGAAACAATTAATCTTAATCACTTCTTTAATCTTTCTAACAAACTGTTCATCAAATTCAATTGTGAAATTAGGCAAAAAATGTACAAAAATTGCAGCTGATAACACTTATGAAAAATCTTTTGTTTGGATAGTTGATAAAAAAAATATTGAAGACTTTAGCGCTAAAATAAATAGAGAAAATTGCAAAATAAATGGGGAAAAATCTTGAAAACTTTTTCTATTTTTGCCTTAATGGTCTATTGGTCAGCAATTATTCTTGCTCCAGTTTTATCAAAAGAATTCAAAATTGATAAAGAGCAACTAATTGTAAAACCATTAAAAAAACCTAGTAAGTAGATCTACCCCCGCTAATATCAAAAACAGCTGCTGTAGAAAATGAATTTTCTTCTGAAGAAAGCCAACAGACAAGCGAGGTGAGCTCATTTAACTCCAAAAACCTACCCCGTGGAACTTTTGATAACATTTTTTGAACATGTTCTTTTGACATTTGATCTAGTATTCTAGTTTTAGCACCTGCTGGAGTAACAGCATTCACCGCTATATTTTTTTCTGCGAGTTCTTTACCTAAAGATTTCGTTAAACCTAACACTCCAGCCTTGGCAGAGCTATAAGCACTTGCATTAGCATTGCCATCTTTGCCAGAAACTGAGGCAATATTTACAATTCTACCGTAATTATTTTCAATCATGTTAGGAATAATAGCTTTACAACAGTTAAAGGTGCCCATTAAATTAATTTCTACAATTTTATTCCACTCTTTTACATCGTAATTCCAAAGTTCATTAGTAGAACCTGTAATTCCCGCATTGTTTATTAATATGTCAATTTTTGTTGATTTAGTAATCAGATTTGCAGTTTTTTCAACACCATTAAAACTAGAAACATCTACAATATTAAAAGATAATTTATCATTGTTTATCTCTTTGGATGCTTTCTCTAATTCTTTCTTATCAATATCCCATATTATTACATTAGCTCCAAACTCTAAAAATTTTTTAGCTATATCTAAACCAAAGCCTTGAGCGCCCCCTGTTATAATTGCTGTTCTATTTTTTAAATCAAACTTAATCATATTTATTTTATTTAGATGCTAATAAATAGTAAGTAATTGATGATATTAATGCACCTATCAACCACGAATATGATTGAAGAAAATTCATATTAATATTCCAAATTGTAGATGCTGAAAAAATAAAACCTATAATTAAGGCATAAATTCCTTTGATATGCCATCCATTTGAAAAAAAATAACTACCTTCATTATTGGAAGAGTATAAATCTTTATTGTTTATTTTAGTTTTATTTACTAAATAATAATCTGTTATTACAATTCCAAAGATAGGACCAAAAAAAGAACCTATTGTATCAACAATAGATAAAATGCCAATTTGACTTAGCATAGGAGTCCATAATGCTCCAATAATCAAACCAACAAAAGCAATAACAATTGAGGTATTTTTAATGTTTAAACTTTTAGGAAAAAAATTAAGTAATGAATTTTGAGTAGGAACATAATTTGCAATCAAGTTTGTTGAAGCAGATGCAAACAATATAAAAAATATTACAATTATTGTTAAAAAGGTATTGTTAAACTTACCAATTATATCTGTTGGATTTGTTAAAATTCTATCAATTTCTATAAGGTTATTTTTTAAAATAATGTCAGATCCCATTACTATTAACACTGAGAACAAAGAAAAAATAATTAAATTTAATAACAAGCTTAAATTTCCAATATTAAGCTCTCTTTCATTTTTTACGTATCTTGAGAAGTCACCAAAATTAACAATAACAATTGAAAAGTATGCAAAAATAGTACCTGCAATAGAAATTATAGTAAAAAAATAATTTTTTGAAAAAATATTCTCAAACACTAATAGCGATTTAAAAGAATTACTTATACTTACAGCATATTCGGACAAAACAATTATTAAAAAAATAATTAAACCTAAGTAAACAAATAAAGCAGAAAAATTTATAAATGATTTATTAAAGTTATGTCCTTTGCTAAATAAAAAAACCTGTATCATTAGAGATAAAAAAAATGCAATCCAATCAACAACATTCATTGCAAAAAAGAATATTAAAAATATCTCTTTATCAAGTATTGATTGATCGTATGAATGCAAGGCAATCCGAATTAAATATCCTAATGATTTAGATATAAAGAATGTTTGTACACCAAACATAAAAACACCAACTAGACCTCTCAATAAAGAAACATATTTTGCTCCCTGAATTCCAAAAGATGTTCTTAACAAAACTGGAAAGGGAATACCGTGACGTTGAGATGGTTTTCCTATTAAATTACACAAAAAATAAACAAAAACCGATCCAATTAAACTTCCAATTAACACAACCAAAAAATTCAAATCATAAACTAAATAAAGTGATGCTATTAATGAAAAACCTATTATACTTTGAACGCTATTTCCCCAAAAACAAAAAAGAGTTTTCCAGGTCCACTGTTTGTCTGAAGGGTTTACTGAAACTATTTCCCAGTTTGTAAGATGAATATTGGCTTTTTGTTGAGTCACATTAGTTATAATAAACTAAAAAATTTTACTGTCCATACAGTAGAGTTGGCAGCCATAGTACAATTTGTGGAAATACTATTATTATTATTAATCCAATTATTTGGAGCACCATGAATTGCATCATTCCTAAATAAATATCTTTTAAATCCCATTCTGGGACAACTCCCTTCAAAAAATAGGCTGACAAAGCAACGGGTGGGGATAGCCATGCTGTTTGAAGGTTAACAGCAACCAGAATAGCAAACCATGTAAGGTTAAAACCTAAAGCTTCAACCAAAGGTAATATAATTGGAATTATAATCATTACTATTGGAACCCATTCTAAAGGCCATCCTAAAAGAAAAATCATTACCATTATCATTCCAAGAATTAAATATTTGTTCATTTCTAAACCTAATAAAAACTCAGTTAATAAAGTTGGGGTTCCAAGTCTTGCAAATACTGCTCCAAAAAAATTAGATGCAGCTACCAATACCATTATTAAAGCTGTTATTTCTAAAGTTTTAACTAGTGCTTCTTGTAGTTTTGGAAGAGTTAATTTTTTATAAGATAATGATAAAAGAAGTGCACCCATTGCACCACAACCTGCTGCTTCAGTTGGAGTTGCAAATCCAAACAAAATACTTCCGAGAGCCGCAAATACTAAAGCCGCTGGTGGCACTAAACCTAGAAAAAATTCAATCCATACTTCTTTCATGCTTGCTGCCCTCATGTCCTTAGGCAACACTGGTCCTAATTTTGGATTAATAATACATCTTATTGTCGTGTATGCTGCATACAAAGAAGCAAGTAATATTCCGGGTAAGATTGCTGCAGCAAATAAATCAATCACAGGAATTTCCATTATTGGCCCCATAACCACCAACATAATACTTGGAGGAATTAAAATTCCCAATGTCCCGCCTGCAGTGATTGTTCCAGCTGCGAGTTTAACATCGTATCCGGATCTATTCATTGACTTAGCGGCCATTATACCAAGAATTGTAACTGAAGCCCCGACAATTCCAGTAGCAGCAGCAAATATTACAGAAACAAATAAAACTGCATAGTATAATGATCCTCGAACTCTAGATAACATTAATTGGAATGCTGAGAATAACCTCTCCATCAGTCCAGCTTGTTCCATCATAATTCCCATAAATACAAAGAGTGGTACAGCAGCAAGTGTTTGCTCTGTCATAACCATAGAAAATTGCAGTGTCATTAAGTAAAAAACTAATTTTCCAAATCCCAAATATCCAAAAACAAAACCAAGAAATATTAATGTAAATGAAATTGGAAATCCTACAAATATTGCAAAAAGCATTACACCAACTAAAATAAAACCAAGGATCGCCGGATCTATAAATTCAGCAATCATTTCTTTACTCCTGGCCATTCACCTTTTTTGGCTGCCCAATAACTTTTAAATAATTCTGATATACCTTGAACTAATAAAAAAATAATTCCAATTAACAAACAAGTTTTAATTGGCCACATGTAAGGCATCCAAGTGGTATCCATGCCTCTTTCACCTCTTTGAATTGATTCTCCGACATATCCAATCGTCATATAAAGAAAAACAAGTAGACCTGGAAAATAAAATAAAAGATATAACCAAAAATCTATTACTCCTTGAGTTTTGGTTTTAAAATTTCTATATAAAAAATCGGCCCTTATATGAACTCCTCTAGAAAGAGCATAACCAGCCCCAAGCATAAAAAGAGCACCATATAAAAAACGACTAATGTCGTAAGCCCAAATGGTAGGAGCTAAAAATAATTTTCTTGCAAACACTTCATAAGTCATTGCAAAAATTAATGGCATCAATATCCAACAAACTATATTACCAATCCACTTGCTAAATTTATCTATATTTATAATAGATTTAGCCATCCATGATGGCATGTCATCGGGCATTTTTCCCGAACCACCTCGCCTTTCGGCAATCATTTCATCAGATATATCTAATTTTGCTGGTTCGTCTGTCATAGAATTTGAGTTAAAAAATTGGAGCGGGCTGTAAAAGTCCGCTCCAATAAAATCAAGATTAATTACTGATTACTTTAATGTTGCTGCGTGAGCCATTCCTAGCTTAGCATTTGACATTTGAGCACCACTCCAGAAAGGAACAGCAACATCAGCAAACTCTTTCATAGAGTCATATACTTTTTTGAAAAATGCATTTTTCTCAGCATTTTTATTTAAAGTAGCTTTTGCAGCCGCCATGTATTCAACGAAGTAGTCAGATGGAGTATCTTCTAATATTACTCCATGCTTAGTAGTTAATTGTTGTAAAGCTTTTCCGTTCTCATAGATTCTGTAACTTAAAGATTTAGCTAATGATGCATTAGCAGCAACTTCAAGAGACTTCTTCTCATGAGCAGTCATAGCGTTATATGTTTTTCCAGTAATATAAAAGTCAGCATTTACGACTACTTGGTGTAAACCTTGTAGATAGTAGTGCTTTAAAACTTTTTGGAAACCAAATACCATGTCTGGTTTTGGACAACACCATTCAGCAGCATCGATAGTACCTGCTTCAAGAGCCGGTAGAATATCTCCACCACCCATAGCTACAGACGCTATACCAATGTCTTTATAAGTTTGTCCTGGAATTCCTGGAGGAGTTCTGAATTTATATTTTCTAAAGTCAGCCATATCTTTAATTGGTTTTGGAAACCAACCTAAAGCTTCAGGTCCAACAGGTTGCAACATAAATCCTTTGATGTCTCTTCCCATTTCTTTCCAAAGTTGGTCGTATAATTCTTTACCACCACCATATTGGAACCAAGATAAGAACGCTAAGTTATCAATACCTACTCCACCACCAGCTACTGGCGAACCAAATAACATTGCAGCAGGGTGATCACCTGACCAATAGTGAGTCCATGCAAATCCACAATCAATCAATCCTTTGTCAACTGCGTCTAGAGTTTCTTTAACTCCAACAACAGCACCCGCAGGTAGTATTTCAAACTTTAACGATCCACTCGTTAATTCAGTTACTGTATCAGTAAAGTCTTTTAACATCTTAACTTCATCAGCTTTAGTGTTAAGTACAGTCTGACACTTTAATGTTTTAGCATTAGCGTTAGATGCAAATGACGCAACTAAAATAACACCAAATAACATTGAAATGATTTTTTTCATTATTATCCCTTTTTGTTAGTTAAATTTAACCTGGGCATCAAACCAGAAAAACCAACCTGATACAAGTGACAATTGACAAATATGGGTGTAAAAAACATTAAATAGCAATTGCAAAAAAAACTATTCAACTATTAATGGAAAACTTTGACTACATAATTATAGGAGCTGGTTCAGCAGGATGCGTTTTAGCAAACAGACTTTCTTCAAATCCAAAAAATAAAATTTTACTTTTAGAAGCAGGAAATAAAGACAACTATCCTTGGATACATATTCCTGTTGGCTACTATAAAACAATGCATAATCCAAAAGTTGATTGGTGTTTTCATACGGAAAAAGATGAAACAATGAATAATAGATCTATAAGATATCCAAGAGGCAAAACATTAGGAGGAAGTTCATCTATTAATGGTCTTTTATGGATAAGAGGTCAAAGTAACGATTATGATAATTGGCGTCAGCAAGGAAATAATGGTTGGAGCTGGGAAGAAGTTTTACCTTATTTTTTAAAATCTGAGAATAATGAAATGGGAAAAAATAAATTTCATAACGACAGTGGTCCGATTATGGTTTCAAATAAAAAGATTAAGTTAAAAATGTTGGATGAATTTTTAAATGCTGCAGAAGAACAAGGTATACCTAAAGTAGAGGATTTTAACACCGGAGATAATTTTGGAGTTGGTTTTTATCAATTTACAACTAGTCATAGCCATAAAGGACTTAAACTAAGATGTAGCGCAGCAAAAGGATATTTAAATCCAGTTAAAAAAAGATCTAATTTAAAAATAATTACTAATGCTCATGTGCAAAAAATAAATTTTGAAAATAAAAAAGCAGTTAGTGTAAGTTATTATCAAGAAAATAAATTACAAACAGTAAAAGTAAATAAAGAAATTATTTTATCAGCTGGATCAATTGGGTCTCCTCATATATTGCAAGTATCAGGTATTGGTAGCAGTGAAAAATTAAAAAAAAACGGAATTAAAGTTGTAAATGAACTAGAGGGTGTTGGTAAAAACTTACAAGATCATTTAATGTTTAGACCCGTTTATAAAGTTAAAAATTTAGAGTCTTTAAATAAAAAAATTAATAGTTTATTTGGAAATTTCCTAATTGGATTAGAGTATATATTTAACCAAAGTGGTCCAATGACTATGGGGGCCAGTCAAGTGTGTGGTTTTGCAAAAAGCGATTCGTCCAGAGCTACCCCAAATTTACAATTTCATGTACAACCAATTAGCACTGATGTTCTCGGTGCATCAAAGCTACATGATTTTCATGGGATCACTCCAACTGTTGCTAATATCAGGCCAACTAGCAGAGGCGAAATTAATATTGTTAGTAACGACAGTAGAATTTATCCAAAAATAAAAATGAACTATCTTTCAACAGATGACGATAGATATGTTGCAGCACAAGGATTAAAACTTGTAAGAAAGATAATGCTTGATACGGAAACTTTTAAAAAATATGAAGCTGAAGAGTATAGGCCTGGATTACATATTCAAGATGATGAAGAACTAGTTAAAGCTGGTAGTGATTATACTCAAACAATATTCCATCCAGTTGGCACGTGTAAAATGGGTAAAGATGATAATGCAGTTGTTTCAGAAAAATTAAAAGTGCACGGGATTGAAAATTTAAGAGTTATTGATGCTTCAATCATGCCAAATATAACTTCGGGCAATACAAACGCACCAACTATTATGATTGCTGAAAAGGGTGCAGATATGATATTGAATAATTAATGTTATCTGAACAAGTCATTATATTTTTTCAAATTGTTTTTATAGATTTAGTTTTGGCTGGAGATAATGCAATTATAATTGGAATGATTGCTTCCCAATTCCCACTCGAAAAAAGAAAAAAAATAATTTTTTTTGGTATAGGTGCAGCGGTTATTTTAAGAATAATCCTTACATTGCTAACCGCTTATTTACTTCAAATTAAAGGTTTAAGATTAATAGGAGGCTTAGCTCTGCTTTACATAGTCTATAAATTGTACGTGGATGTAATAAAAAACGTTAATAATGAAAATAGTAAAATTAAAGTTGATAATTCCAGTTTTTTAAAGGCGATTTGGACGATTTTGATCGCTGATTTTACAATGAGTCTAGATAATGTTTTAGGTGTTGCTGGTGCAGCAAAAGACCATTATTTTTTATTAGTATTTGGTTTAGTTTTGTCAATTATTTTAATGGCAACTGCAGCTACATTAATTTCAAAATGGATTAAAAAATACAAGTGGATCGGATGGGTTGGTTTAGTAGCTATACTAATAGTAGCAATTGAGTTGATTTATACTGATTTAAAGTTATTCATATAAAATGTTTCTTAAAAAATATAATTTAAAAAATAAAATTGCTTTAGTTTCTGGGGCTGGAAAAGGACTTGGTAGAGCATGCGCAATTGCCTTGGCAGAAGCTGGAACAAATTTAATAATAATAAGTCGAACTAAAAAAGACTTAGAAGAAGTATCAAAAAAAATTAAAAAATATAAAGTAAAATGTAAATCGTTCGTTTGTGATATTACAAATTATAATCAAATTAAAAAAATAGTTAATCAACAATCAAGAATCGATATTTTGGTGAATAATGCTGGGAATAATATTCCCGAACATTTCACAAAAGTTAAAACAAAAGACATGGAGTATTTAGTAAAAATTAATACTATTGCAGCTTTTAATCTGGCTCAACTATGCGCAAATAAAATGATTGAGCTTAAAAATAGAAAAAAAATTGGAGGTTCAATTGTTAATATGTCGTCTCAAATGGGTCATGTTGGGGGACCTATTAGAAGTGTTTATAATATGAATAAATGGGGCATAGAAGGACTAACTAGAGGTATGGCAGTTGATTTAGCTAAATATAATATAAGAGTAAATACTGTGGCACCAACATTTGTTGTTACGCCAATGACTAAAAAATTTTTAAAAAATAAAAAATTCAAAAAAGAAACTTTGAATAATATACCTCTTGGTAGATTTGCTGAAATGTCAGAAATAGCCTCAGCTGTAGTTTTTTTGTCTTCAGATGCTGCATCGATGGTACATGGAACTTCATTATTGGTTGACGGTGGATGGACTGCAAAATAATAAAATATTTTTTAATTCTTTTTTTAATTAATTTCAAAGTATTTGCAGCTGAATTCCAAGGAAAGTTTATTCAAGGACATTATATCATAGGAAAAACTTCCCCTGGCACTAAAGTTTTAATCGATAAAAAAAGAGTAAAAGTTTCAAAAGATGGATATTTTGCATTTGGAATTAGTAAAGATAGAAAATTTGACATAATTATCAATGAAGGAAATAATAAAATAGTCAAAAAAATCCAAAAAAGAAAATATAATATTCAAAAAATTAATGGATTACCTGAAAAAAAAGTTAACCCACCTGAAGAAGTTTATGAAAGAATAAAAAAAGAAAATCAACTAATAGTAAAAGCAAGAGAGATAGAAAGCGATTTAGACTTTTTTAAAGATAAATTTATAATGCCTCTTGATAATGCAATAATCACAGGTGTCTATGGTAGCCAGCGAATTCTTAACGGAGTTCCTAAGTGGCCCCACTATGGTTTAGATTTTGCAGAAAAAACTGGTACGCCAATTAAAGCAATGAATAACGGTATTACAACTCTAGCTGAAAATGATTTATTTTATACCGGTGCTACTTTAATTTTTGATCATGGGCATGGAGTTTCGACTTTATATATGCATATGGATGAAATCTTTGTAAGTGTTGGAGATCATGTGAAAAAAGGAGATGTAATTGGAACTGTTGGATCATCTGGAAGATCTACAGGTCCTCACCTTGACGTAAGACTTAACTGGTTTGGTGAGAGATTGGATCCCCAAAGTGTTTTAGAAAACTAATCTTTTTTTTTAAATAATTTTTTTAAAATTCTTCCAGGAAAAAGGATCTCTCTATAAAAATAAAAAGCAATTTTTTCAATAGCATTGTAATCACCAGGAAATTTTCTAAGATATTTTGGGAGTATTTGAAATTTTTTATTTTCAATTTTAATTTTGTGCCAACTGACATCTATAGGTTTGGATGTAAATATAGTTCCATCATATGAAGAAAAAATAAAATTTTTTACATCACTATCATCTCTTATATCTTCTAATCTGATATTTTTTTTTTCTACAAATTTTTTATAATTATCATGAATAAAAAAAAGATTTGTTAAAGTACTAGCCACTAAATGATATTTTTTATTCTTAGCCAAATTAACTATTGATTTGGCACTACTACCTTGTTTTATTGCAAAGTTTTTTTTTTGAATAAAATCTACTTCGTTAGGAATCGTATGGTTAAACTCAATACAAATAATTTTTGGCATATAAATCTCTAATTTTTCGAATATATAATAATCGCATCCATCTATATCTATCGAGAGAAAATCAAAATTTTTTGGAATTTTTGTTTGTTTAAGAATATTTTCAAGAGAATTTTCACCATCTAGGGTAACAAATTTTTTAATTTTTAATATTTTTTCTGAATGAAAATTTTTTTTTAATTTTTTAAAATAATTTTTATCGCTCTCGATTAATACAGCATTATAATCAGAGTTTTTTATCAAGTTGTATGTATTTGAGTCTAATATTCCATCTTTTGCACCAAATTCTACACACCATTTGTCTGAGTTTTCTTTCCCTATTCTTTTAATTATTTCTTGAATAATTCCATCTTCACCAAACTGTGAATGAATTTTCTTTTTAAAGCTATTTAAGTAATTATCATTTGAATTCATTAGATTGCCAATTAATTTTTTGAAAGCAAAATTTGTTGTTTGGTTTCATTAACAACTTTAAATTTATTTTTAATCATATAATCAAGAGATAAACTTGTTTTTTGTCCTTTGTCATCTAATAATATAAGTGAATTATTATGCAAATTATTTTCTGCTAATTTAATTTCTTCAAGCTGATGTTTCGGTGCTTCTTCATATTGTCCATCTAAAGAGTCTAAATATAAAAAATCTATTTTTTTATTAAATTTTTTTAAGAAATTTAAGCTATCATCTTGTATAAATTTTATAAATGAAGCATTCTTACTAGTAAATTTTTTTGCATTTTGTATATTTTTTCTTTCAATATCACATGAATATAAAAAACCATTTACAAATCTCACATAATCAGAAAAAATCATTGTACTCATCCCATCTAGCCAGTTAATCTTTTTGAAAAAAAAAAATTTGGTTTTTCCTCTAGCTACACCCGTTTCGACTAAGGTTTTATGCCCTCTTTTACTGGCTTCATATAAAGCATATTTAAAGGATTCAAATCTAATATTTTTTGGGTTATTGTAATAATTAATAAATTGCATTATTTTTATAATTAATTAATGAATAAAAAACAATTAAATACAATATCAAATAAACTAGTAAATGCATTTACAAAAAATAAACTAATTAAACCAATTCCAACAAAATTTTGTAAAAATATTAAAAACTCTAACCTATTAAGAAGAACTTGCGAAAGTAAAATTAGATGGCCGATAATAGGATTTAAAGCTGGGGGTACTGCATTGCCACTTTTAAAAAAATTAAAGGAAAAAGAACCTTTTTACGGATCAGTTTATAGTAAAAATCTTTTAAGGAGTGGAAAAAGAGTTAAGATTAATCAGTACGTACTAGGCATAGAACTTGAGGTATGTTATTTGATAAAAAAAAATTTCTTTTTATCGAAACAAAAAATTTCTAAAAATAACATAACAAAATTTATAACTCATATGGCACCATGTCTGGAAATTGTCGGGTATAGGCAAAGAAAAAAAGGAGTAAAATACTTGGGTGACTTATGTAGTGATTTTGGTGCAAATATTAAGTTTTTGATAGGTAAAAAAACGAAGTTTAAAAAAATTAACATCGGAAATTTAAATACTTATGTAAAAAATAATAAAAATAAAGAAATTACAAATGGAAATACAAGTGCAGTTTATATTAATCCACTAAATTCATTAATATTTGTTTTGAAAAAAATAAAAAGAGATAAAATAAATTTAAATAAAAATTTTTATATATTTACTGGTTCTACTGTTGGTATTGTACCTTTTACAAATAAAGGAACTTACATTGGTAAAATTGAAAAATTAGGATCTGTAAAAACTACTGTTTATTAGCAAACAAAAATATTTCTAAAATTTAAACTAATGATTTTTGAGGTTTCATATCTTCTTTTTGAATACCTGCAACTTGAACTGGTTTTTTCATTGCATCTCTTCTAAAAGGTTCACCAAGTTCCTGATTTAAAATTACCTCAATAAAAGTTGTTATACCCTTTTTTTGGTCTTCACATGACTGTTTAATAGCTTTAGTAGTTTCCTCCATAGTTTTAACTGTTACACCTTTTAAACCACAAGCATTTGCTACTTTTGAATAGCTTAACTCTGGATCAAGCTCTGTTCCTATAAAGTTATCATCAAACCAAAGTATAGAATTTCTTTTTTCCGCGCCCCATTGATAATTTCTAAAAATTACCATTGTTATTGATGGCCATTCTTTTCTTGCACAAGAACTCATTTCATTCATGCTTATTCCAAAAGCACCATCTCCTGCAAAACCAATAACTGGTGTGTCTGGGCAACCAATTTTGGCTCCTAAAATTGATGGAAAACCATATCCACAAGGTCCAAATAAACCTGGTGCTAAATACTTTCTACCTTTTTCAAAAGTCGGATACGCATTTCCTATGGCGCAATTATTACCAATGTCACTAGAAATTATTGCTTCTTCAGGCATACCCTCTTGAATTGCTCTCCAAGCTTGTCTAGGAGACATTCTATCTTTATCTCTTTCTCTAGCTTCTTTGTTCCAAACTGTTCCTGGATCGTCTTCTTCATGATCTAAACCTGTTAAAGTTTGAAGCCATGCAGATTTAGTTTTGTGTATTAAATTTTTTCTTTCTTCTCTTCCATTATCTCCTGCCTTAGGTGAAAGTTTATCTAAGAGTTGTTTAGAAACTAGCTTTGCGTCTCCACAAATACCTACGGTTACTTTTTTTGTAAGGCCAATTCTATCAGGATTCATATCGACTTGAATAATTTTTGCATTTTTAGGCCAATAATCAATTCCGTAACCTGGTAAAGTTGAAAAAGGATTTAACCTTGTTCCTAAAGCAAGCACAACATCGGCTTTTGAAATTAACTGCATTGCAGCTTTTGAACCATTATAACCTAAAGGTCCAACCGCTAGTGAATGACTTCCTGGAAAACTATCATTATGTTGGTATCCACTACAAACAGGTGAGTCTAATTTTTCAGCAAGCTTTTTGCATTCTTCTATAGCATCTCCAATTACGACCCCTGCTCCAGATAAAATTACTGGAAATTTTGACTCAGACAATAATTTTGCTGCTTTATCAATTGCTTCTTTTCCTCCACCTTGTCTTTCAAATCTTACAATTGGTGGAAGATCAATATCAATAACTTGTGTCCAATAATCTCTAGGAACATTTATTTGCGCTGGTGCTGAACCTCTAATTGCTTTTTCTATCACTCTATTCAAAACTTCTGCCATTCTTGAAGGATCTCTAACTTCTTCTTGATAACAAACCATATCCTTAAATAAATTCATTTGTTCTACTTCTTGAAATCCACCTTGTCCCATAGTTTTATTTGCAGCCTGAGGTGTTACCAAAAGCAAAGGTGTATGATTCCAGTATGCTGTTTTAATTGGCGTAACAAGTCCAGTAATACCAGGACCATTTTGTGCAATAACCATAGACATTTTTCCTGTAGCTCTTGTATAACCGTCAGCTATTAACCCACCGTTGGTTTCATGCGCTACATCCCAGAAAGTAATTCCAGCTTTCGGGAACAAGTCTGAAATTGGCATAAAAGCTGAACCTATAATTCCAAATGCATGTTCAATACCGTGCATTTGAAGAACTTTAATAAAAGCTTCTTCCGTTGTCATTTTAGTCATATCTTAATTCTCTATAAATATTTTTATTTGTTAAAGAACATGATTAATATATAAGATCTGTTAAAATTCAAATAAAGAAATAGCAATATGGCAACAACTGATATTATTATACACGATCAGAAAGACAACGTAGGCGTTGTTGTTATTGATAAAATCACTGCTAATCAAGACTGTAATTGCTGGATTATGGAAAATGATGGATCTGTGACAATTAAATCCAAAAGTGAAATCTCTTTGGGACACAAAATTGCAATGATTGACTTTAATGAAGGTGACACAATATTAAAATATGGTCATGATATAGGTAAAGTCGTTAAACCAATTAAAAAGGGTGAACATGTTCATGTTCATAACGTGAAAACAAAGAAGTGGTAATAATATGGAAATTCCCAAAAGTTTTTTAGGTTATAAAAGAGAAAATGGAAGAGTTGGAACAAGAAACCATGTAGTAATTCTTCCTGTTGATGATATTTCAAATGCATGTGCAGAAGCCGTTGCTAATAATATAAAAGGAACTTTTGCAATTCCGCATGCTTATGGAAGACTTCAGTTTGGTGCTGACCTAGAATTATTTTTTGACACAATGATTGGAACCGGTAAAAATCCAAATGTTGCTGCTTGTGTTGTAATTGGTATTGAACCAAAATGGACTAAAAAAATTGTTGATGCAATAGGAAAAACTGGAAAGCCTGTTGAAGGGTTTAGCATTGAAGGAGCTGGTGACATTAAAACTATAATGAAAGCATCTGTTAAAGCACAGGAGTTTTCACAATGGGCTTCTGAAAAGCAAAGAGAAGAATGTCCTTTAAGCGATTTATGGATTTCGGTTAAATGTGGAGAATCTGATACAACTTCAGGGATGGCTGCTAATCCTGCTGTAGGAAATCTAATGGATAAACTCGAACCTTTAGGAGTTCATCTTTGTTTTGGAGAAACTTCTGAGCTTACTGGTGCAGAAAAAGTTTGTGCTACGAGAGGTGCAACTTCAGAAGCTTCTGAAAAATTTATGAAAACTTGGAGTGATTATAATGATTTTATTCTAAAAGAAGCAACAAATGACCTTTCAGAAAGTCAACCAACTGCAGGTAATATTGCAGGTGGTCTTACTACTATTGAAGAAAAAGCTTTTGGTAATTTTCAAAAAATTGGATCAAGAAAATTTATCGATGTATTAACTCCAGCCGAAGAACCTAAAAAAGGACCTGGGTTATATTTCATGGACACTTCTTCTGCTGCGGGAGAATGTTTAACTTTACAAGCAGCTGCTGGTTTTAATATTCACCTATTTCCAACAGGACAAGGTAATATTATAGGAAATGCTATAGAGCCAGTAGTTAAATTAACAGGAAATCCAAGTACAGCAATTAACATGAAAGAACATATTGATTTAGATGTTTCTAAAATTTTAAAAAGAGAAATGAATATGGATCAAGCTGGTGATGAATTAATTAAAACAACAATTAGAGCTGCCAGTGGTCGTTTAACTTGCGCTGAAGTATTAGGTCATAAAGAATTTATTATGACTAAACTATTTAGAAGCGCTTAAAAATTAAGCTTTCGATTTTTCCTTTAACTTTTTTCTTAGATTTGAAAGCGACCTTCTAACAATAGCTGCACCAACTCCCAAAACCAAAGCAAGTGTAATTGAAGCCAATCCATATAATACAGGAACCTCATCAGAAAGTTTTTTAACAAATTCTGCAATAGGTCCGAAATTTTTTGAGCCACTATCCACTGTCATTTTAACTGTTTCTTCAGTAAAAAAACTGTCGTAGGCTATAGCTATTCCAACTAAAAGCAATAACAACGCTAGAATTGTTTTAAATTGAGAGCTATCAACTTTCTCACCTATCTTTTGTCCTATTTGTACACCAAGTATAGAGCCTAAAATTAATACAGTTACTAAAATTAAATCTATTGAGCCATAATTAAATGCGTGAAGGATAGTTACAATTGCACTAATAAAAATAGTAACAAATAAAGATGTTCCAGGAATTAACTTTGTTGGCATTCCAATAATATAAATCATTGCAGGGACTAAAATGAAAGCACCTCCGATCCCCATGATTGCTGCGATAAATCCAACTAATAAACCAATAATTATTGGGGTGAATATACTTTCATATAGTCTTGATTTTTTAAATCTCATTCTAAATGGCAAACCATGAATCCAATAATGAGAATGTAATTTTTGTTTTAAAACAATTTTTTTTCTAGCTCTATCAATTTCACTTACTCCCTGAACCAACATCATGGTTCCAATAATTGCCAGTATGTACATATAAGATAATGAAATAACTATATTTATTTTTCCAATATCTTGAAAATAAGTAAAGGTTAAAATTCCAAGGATTGTGCCAATTGTTCCACCAGCTACAATCATCAAGCCCATTTTGTAGTCTAATGTTCCTTTTAGATAATGAGTGGTTGATCCAGATATTGATGTTCCCAATATATTATTAGCTTCGTTAGGTACTGCATAAGCTGGCGGAATGCCTAAAAAAATTAAAAAAGGAGTCATTAAAAAACCACCTCCAACTCCAAACAACCCTGATAAAATTCCAACAACTAAACTTAATGTAAATATGAGTGGCAGGCTTACATAAACTTCTGCAATTGGAAGAAAAAACTCCATATATACTAAATATTCCTCTAGAATATTAAAGTCAACTAATTGGTAAAAAAAGTTAAATCTTAAATTAAATTATATTTAGAAAGGTGCCAGTTAAAATTATGCACCAATAAACAGCCAAACCAAAATAAACTGCAGATTTAGAAGTTAAATTAATAAAATTTTCTGGAATAAACTTAATAATTTTTTTTATATTTTTATTAAAATTATCAAGCATAAAAATGAATTACACCTGTAAATTAAAATTTGCAAGCTTAATTTTTAAAATTCAAATTTTTTTCTAAAATATAGTAGCTCCAAAAACCTTTATAAGATCGCCCTCTTCACCTAAAACGAGTCTCCCCAAGAACTCTCCGGGTATCTTGGTGCTGGTCTGTTTGTATATTATCGTAACATATAGGCCTCTTCTTATGCAGCCAAATGCCTTACATCCTTCAGATAGGGTCGATATAAGTTCATTGTTAGCCCATTGTTTTCCAAGCTCAACTTCATTCGCTCCATAAAGCATTTGAGATGATAGATCTCTAGTAAATCCACCGTAATCTTTAATATTTGATGATTTTATTAAATTATCCCAAATTGGTTCAGCAATTTTTATTAATTCTTCGTCAGACTTATCTATAATACTCATTAGAGTTATATTATATATTAAGAAGCTTGTTTTTTCTCTTTTTCATCTACGATATGATAAACAGGAACTTTTTCTAGAGTAAATTTGCCAGTGTTAGGATCTCTTCTTGATACTGTTAAACAATGCCAATTTTCGTCATCTAGTTTTAAATGATCTCCTCTATAATAATAACCAGGCCAACGCGTTTCTTCACGGAACATAGTATGTTCTGTAACACACTGCGAAGTAAGAGCTCGATGTTTTAACTCCCAGGCTCGCATTAGCTGATGATAATCTTCAGCGCCAACATTTTCCAAATCTTCTTCTAGCCATTGAAGTAACTCAAGCCCTCTTTTAAGCATATTAGCATTAGTCATATAATTAGTGGCTATACCGCCTACATACTCGTCCATTATTCTTTGAAGTCTTTGAAGTCCTTGAATAGGTGAAATATAACTTGGAGATACTGTTCCTCCTGTAATTTCATTTCTACCAACAGTATAATTCTCTAATGGTTTATAAATAATTTCTTTAAAATTTTCACACTGTGAATCAGATACTTTGACATCTTCAGCTTTTTTATCTTGTATGTATTTTACTGCAGCTTTTGCAGCTAAACGACCCTCTGTGAAAGAACCAGATGAAAACTTATGAGCGCTACCTCCTACTGTATCTCCTGCTCCAAAAAGACCTTCAACAGTTAACATTCTATTATATCCCCAAAAATATTCTGGGGGTGAAAGATCTTCTGGACCACTCACCCATGCGCCTGAGCAAGTTGCGTGTGAGCCCATAACATAAGGTTCTGATGTAGTTAGTTCAGGATTTGTATATTTCGGATCAATATTTTGTGATGCCCACACAACTGCCTGTCCTACTGTCATTCCTAAAAAATTTTCCCATCCAACTGTTTCTAAATGTGGGTCTTGAAATGCTTCTTTAGTGACCATATGAATTGGTCCTCCTCCTGCCATTGTTTCTTGGATAAAAGCATGATTACGTAAACAAGTTGGCGTTGGATGATGATCTATATATTCTCCTACCATTTCTTTAGTATGTTCATACCATTTTTTTTCATAGTTCTCGCCGTTAGCATTTTGAGTATAAGTTTTTAAATGTAAAAAATACGCACCTACTGGTCCATACCCATCCTTAAATCTACATAAAACAATTCTATTTTCCATTTGAGTCATTTTAGCACCAACAGCAATTGGTAAAGCATAAGCTGAACCATTGCTCCAAGGTGCATACCAAGTTCTACCCATGCCTTCACCAACAGCTCTTGGTTTAAATATATGTGATGCTCCCCCTGCTGCAACTATTACTGTTTTTGCTCTAAATACATAGTAGTCTCCCGTTCTCATATTAAATCCTACTGCTCCGCCTACTCTATTTTCTTTTGTTTCATCCATAAGAAGATGAGTAATCATAATTCTGTTATAAATTTTATCAGCTGACTTCTTTGCTGCTTCAGCAACTATTGGTTTATAACTTTCTCCATGTATCATTATCTGCCATTTACCTTCTCTTAGATAACGTCCAGTTTTTTCGTTCTTCATCATTGGTAGACCCCATTCATCAAACATATGTACCGTTGAGTCTACGTGACGAGCCATGTCATAACCTAGATCTTCTCTCACCATTCCCATTAAATCGTTACGAGCATACCTGACATGGTCTTCGGGTTGATTTTCATCCCATTGCATTCCCATATAACAGTTAATTGCATATAAGCCTTGAGCGACTGCACCACTTCTATCTATATTTGCTTTTTCAACGCAAATAATTTTTAGATCTCTTCCCCAATGCCTTGCTTCAAAAGCAGCACCGGTTCCGGCCATACCCCCACCTACAACTAGAACATCGCAATCTTCAAAAATAGTTTTTCTAGACATTAATAATAAACACCTTTTTTAAAAGCACTTTTTTCAACTTTAGGTAATTCTTTTTTTGTATTTAAACCTTCCGGCTCTGAATAAAGAATTTGTGAATTTATTTCTCCTTGGTTTGGTTTATCACCGTCAGCAAGTTTTGGAATAAATTTTCCCCAAGGTTTTGTTGTTATTGGCGATACAAAATCTTTTACTGTTCCATTTCTAAATTTAATTTTCCAAGATATTGTTCCTTTTTCTTCTTCTCTTCTAACCCTTACACTGTGACCCATAGGAGCAAAGTCAGCATAACCACGAACATCTATTGCATGGTTTGGGCAAGCCTTAACGCATGAATAACACTCCCAGCAAAAATTTGGTTCTATATTTTTTGCACGTCTAATAGTTTCGTCTATGTGCATAATATCTGAGGGACAAATATCTACACAGTGGCCACAACCATCACAACGCGTCATGTATACAAAAGTTGACATAAATTTATTTTATTCCTTTCAAAATCATATTAATAATGTTTTGGATTCTCTCTACTTATACCTAATCCAAACTGTTTTGGGGCATCTGCTTCAGGTGGCAAATTGTCCCTAGAACCGTCAGCTTCAGCTAAATTCTTCTGTATTGCTGCTCCAGGTTTATAAAACATGTGGGCGAACTTTGACCAATACACCCCGCCAAATAAAACTAGATTTGAAACAATAAATAAGACTAAAAAAACTTTATCATCCCATCTATCATTTAAGTTTAATGATTGTAAATAAGACCAAATTAAACCAAACAAAGATGAGGCAACAAGAGCAAGAACAAATAAATCTGCTTTTATAATTCTGTACCAGGGTTGAGCTTCTGAATAAACATCTACTCTCAAAAAAAACCAAAACCACCCACCTCCTACAACTGTCATGATAGCTCCTACATGCCAAATGAATGGCCAAAATGATGGAGTATCTGAAGATGAACTTGAGTAGCAAAAAATCATTATTGCTGATCCTACCCAAAATAAAATTGTTCCATACATTCCTAGAAGATGTGCAGCTCTTCTTTTTCCAGCTCCAAGCTCAGAGGTAGTTGCTATATCACTTACTATTGTTTTAGAAATTACAGATATTCTTTCTCCAGTGCTTAAAGTTTTTGTAGCAGATAATTTTGCCTTTTTTGCATTTTCAAAAAAATATTTAACATTTTTTTTATGAATAATATCAACAAGAGTACCAACAACAATCAGAACTATCATCAATACAACAAAAGCTGTAGCGAACTGTCCCAGATATAACGGTTGATCTATTTTGACTTCTATACTAAAAACTTTTATCTAAAGGGAAGGAAAAATCTAG
>CACIOK010000013.1 GCA_902588255.1 uncultured Pelagibacteraceae bacterium | reverse complement strand
GGAGGAGATGTAAAACCAGTCCTTAAATCTCTTTCACGATTTCCTCCTGTTATTGTATCTACTGTTAAAGCCATAACATCAAATTTTGCTGCTTTTGCTCTTTCCAAACAAGAATCATTTAAGCCTCTATCTTTATGGAAATAAAACTGAAACATCTTTGGAGTATCAATCATGGAAGATATTTCTTCTACACTAACTGTAGCTAAAGCTGAAACACCAAACATAGTTTTGAATTTTTGTGCTGCTTTTCCAACTGCTCTTTCACCATCATAATGAAAAAGTCTTTGTAGTGCTGTTGGTGCAAGATAAAAAGGCAAATCTAATTTTTTACCGAATATTGTAGTTGATAAATCAACATCCTCAACTCCCCTTAAAACATTAGGAACTAAATCAACGTCATCAAAAGCGCTTGTATTTCTAGCGTAAGTTATTTCATCATCTGCAGCACCATCAATGTAATGAAATATAGGTGATGGTAATTTTTTTTTTGCTAACTTTCTAAAATCACTAAAATTGTGACAATCTTTTAAATTCATTTAAAACTTTTAAAACTTTTTGAGAAAATTAAACATATAACTATTTGCCCCAGGATTTTTATCTCCTAAACTTGCATTTGATATATGATTATAGGAAAAACCAAACTGACTTTCCTTTGGCAAATCAAGTGATAACTGAACTTCACTTTTAAATTCTAAGGCATGTCCTAAATCTTTACCATCGCCCTGGTTGTATATTCCGGGAGTAAAACTTGGAGTGAAATTAACAGCACCAACTTTATACATCGCTTGAACGCCTGTATAAAAATAGGTAGCGTTATCTTGAGTTATCAAAGCTCCTGTAACAGGTGACAGGGTACCTAAAAAACTTTCTCTTACAAGATTTTCATTTTGATGTTGAAAACCGATTATTTGAGATCTTTTTCCATCATCACTAAAGTCGAACATCCCAGTAAAAATATTAAATTCATGTTCATTGTTCAAATTTTTTTTAACCTCTTCACTTTTCAAAGGTATAGAAATCACCAAAAAAATGGTAATCAGAAAAAAATATTTTTTTACAGATTTAAAATTCATATTTTAATTTTATATCTTTTAAATATATCCTCAAGTCCTTCGAAACACTATTTTTTTAAGTATTATTGCACCTCCTAAAAAGAACAACAATACTGGCAATCCCCATAGAATAAACGTCTTTTTGTTAAAACTCGTATCATAAATAATCCACTCTCCATATTTATCTTTTAGAAATTCATAAATTTCTGCTTCACTCAATCCATCGTCAATTTTATTATTAATAAGAAGTTTAATACTTACCGCAAAATCAGATTGAGAATCATAAATTGATTGACCCTGACAAACTACGCATCTTAAATTTTTTGAAATTTTTATTTTAAGTTGATCATTTTTTTCCGCTAAAGAAATAGAAAAAAAATTTAGTATAAAAAACAATATAAGAAATATTTTTAATTTTTTCATTTCACAATTGAATTAATTTGTTTAATTGACTCATCATTTAATTCCCCGATAAAAGTTTTTATTATTTTTTTATCTTTACTGATTAAAAACGTTTCAGGTATTCCATAGCCACCAAACTCAATTGATATTATTCCAGTCTTGTCGGTTATAATAATAGAAAATGGATTTCCTAATTTGTTCAAAAAATCTTTTGCTTTTTTTGGATCATCTTTATAATTTAAACCAATAAGTTTAATTGAAGAATTCTTAGCTAATTCCATTAGCTGAGGATGTTCTTTTCGACAAGGAGCGCACCAACTAGCCCATATATTTAAAACGTAATAATCACTTCCCTGAAATATTTCTTCAGATGTAATTTTTTTTTTATTAAGAAGATCTTCAGACACAAATTCTGATAATTGTCTATCTTGTTTTTTTTCTGGTACATAAATACTTGAACCTTGTAAACTTTTAAATAATACGAAAAAACAAAAGCTAAAAAAAAGTATTAATAAAATAATTAAAATTTTATTTTTCATATACCCTATAATATAAACTTAAAAATCCTCCAATAGCTATCAACATAGTAGATATCCAAATCCATATCATGAATGGTTTAACTTGATATCTTACATTAAAATATTCATTTCCCTTAATTTTATTCATAACTAAAAATTTATCCTTAAATAAAGTTGTTTTAATATCTGCTTCACTAGTAACCACTATTGGTTGATCATAAATTCTTAATTCAGGTTTAAATAAAGAAATATTTTTTTTATCATCCTCAATTGTAAAATGACCAATAACTGATTGGTAATTCTCCTTTTGTTTTTTTACTAAGGATTTAAGAAATATTTTTTCATTTTTAAAAGTAAACTTTTCTCCAACTTTTAAATTGAAGATCGCCTCGCTAGAAAATATTCCATTAAACAAAATGCTTAAAATGAATAAGCTAAAACCAAAATGAGATAGTTTTTTTGGAAAATTATGAAGCTCTTTAGAAAAAAAATCTTTAATAGTAACTATGAATAAATATAAAGATGCAGCTATTAAAAGAGTATTGATTAAATTTATTTTCCCAATTTCTAAATAGATTAATGAGGATATTGTTAACGAAATAAAAAAAAATGCAATCAGTTGAAATTTATTTGCTATATCATTTTCTTTAATCCATTTTAAGTTAGGTCCTACAGACATAAAAAGAAGAAAAAATATTAAAAAAGGTACAATTAACTTATTATAAAACGGTGGCCCAACTGAAACTTTATGATCAGTTAAAACTTCTAAAAAAATTGGATACAACGTTCCAACTAAAACAACAGATAAAAAATACATCAAAAACCAGTTATTTACTATAATTGAAACCTCCTTACTAAAAAAATTAATTTTTATATAATCGTTTTGCTTTTCCTTATTAAAAATAAAAAAAATAATTAAAGAAATAGTTATTAAGAAAAATAAAAAACATAAAATAAAAATACCTCTAGATGGATCATTTGCAAATGTATGCACAGAATTTAATACTCCTGATCTTACTAGAAAAGTTCCACACATACTTAAAGTAAAGGTTGCTATTGATAAAATGATAGTCCAAGATTTTAAGAGTTCTCTTTTTTCAAGAACTAAAACACAATGAAGTAATGCAGTTAAACAAAACCATGGCATTAATGATACATTCTCAACTGGATCCCAAAACCAAAACCCTCCCCAGCCTAATTCATAATATGCCCAGATTGAACCAACCATAATTCCAACAGTTAAAAAAATCCAAGAAATTAAAACCCAAATCTTAATATTTTTTGCCCAATCTTTTGAAATATAATTTTCAATTACAGCAGCAAGTGTCGCAGAAAAAATTAATGAAGAGCCTACATAACCTACATATAAAATTGGAGGGTGAATTGCCAAAGCTGGGTCCTGTAAAATTGGATTAAGGCCCAATCCTTCAATGGGTATAGGAAATAAAAAGTTAAACGGGTTTGATGTTGCTAAAACAAATATAAAAAAACCAATAATAATTACCTGTTGAAAAGTTACAGTTAAAACTCTGTATTTTTTTAATTCATTTTTTGAATTAATTAAGAATAAAAACAAAAATAAAGTTAGAACTAATAACCAAAGTAGTAAACTTCCCTCATGATTGCCCCAGGTCCCAGAAATTTTGTAAAAAATAGGTTTATTTGTATGAGAATTATTAAAAACTGTTTCATTACTAAAATCAGATATAATAAAACAAACAATTAAACTAGTAAAACTAATTACTACAAAAAAAAGTTGTAAAAATGATATTAAAAAAATCTGCTGATCAATAGTTTTTAATTTATAACTTTTTAAAGATAGAAAAAAAATTAAAACTGAGGCAATTAACCCCATAACTAAAGAATAATAACCAATATGATTAAATAACAATTTATTTTTCTCCTAAGGCTTCTTTTACTTCGGGTGGCATATAATTTTCATCGTGCTTTGCCAGAATTTTAACTGCCCTTAAATAATTTTTGTCTTGTAAAAATCCTTCTGCTACAACACCTTTGTTTTCTGAAAATAAATTTGGAACAGATCCAGAATAACTGACATTGATCTCATTTTTAAAGTCGGTTACTATAAAATTAATTTTTTTAGAATTAATAATTATAGATTTATTTTTTACCATTCCCCCAACTCTTATTTTTTTAGTATCAATTTCTTCTAAATTTTTAATATCGGTGGGAGAAAGAAAAAAAACTACATCTTTCTCTAAAGATTTAAGAATTAAATAAACAGATAAAATTACAGATAAAACAAGAGCTAATAAAAATAATATTCTTAATTTAACTTTTTTAACCATTTTTAGGATTTAAAGTTAAATTTTTGTAATAACAGATTTTAGAAGTATCTCTCTATTTATTTTTTGTTCTCTTAAAACAGCAGTTTTAGCTTCGCTTAATGAACCAAATTTGGCAATATATTTTTTTTGTTCTTTCAAAAGCTGAAGTTTTGTTACCAAATATAATGATACAAAACTTACAATTGTAAACATAAAAGCCGACCAAACATATGGACCATATCCGTTCATTGAAATTATCTCATTGATCATAATCTATCTAATCCTTTATTCTTAATCCTTATCATTTCAGTATTAAATTTCATCAAAAAAATCAACAAAGAGAATAGAGCAAATGCCGCAGTCATAATCCCTAATGGTATTAACATTGATGAATGAATAGTTGTTTCGCCCATAATTTTTAATGATGGACCCTGATGTAAAGTATTCCACCAATTAACTGAAAACTTTATTATTGGAAGATTAATTGCTCCAACTATTATAATCAAAGAACTTATTTTAATAACAGTGTTTTTATTTTCTATAATTTTCCAAGATAATAAATACATAAAATAAAATAAGGCTAAAATTAACATAGAAGTTATTCTTGCGTCCCAAGCCCACCAAGTTCCCCATGTTGGCTTTCCCCATATTGATCCAGTGATTAAAGCAATTATATTAAAAATAAATCCTGAAGGAGCTAAACTTTTTGATACTAAATAAAATTTTTTATTTTTAAAAATAAAAGTACCTACTGACAAAAATGTCATCATTGAAAATATACCAAGTGCCATCCATGCGGCGGGCACATGAACATACATAATTCTTACTGAATGACTCTGCTTATAATCCTCCGGAGATAGAAATAGTGCTTCACTTAAACCTATTGTTAATACAATTATAAATAAAATAAATACATACTTTGTTGATCTTGAGGTAATTTGAAACAGTTTTCCTAGGTTAAAGAAATTAAACATCTTGAGATTATATATATTAACAAAGAGGATTTTTTAATTATTATTTAAAAAAAATTCCGATCAAGAATGCTGAGGGAGAAAATAATAAGGGAAACGAATGCATTCCTGATCAGAATATGATTGATATTAAAAAAATGTTATGTCTAAGTTTTGCGGTAAATGTGTTAAAAAAATGACTTAATTCTAATTAGACGGCTTGAAATAAGTTGATCCTTTTCTTCCTGAAAATATCTCATTAATCAAAGGATGCTTAATTGGTTCATCAGAGTCATCATTAAGCAAGTTTTGTTCTGAAACATAGGCCTCGTAAGTTATTTCATCATTTTCTGCAAGCAAATGATAAAATGGCTGATCTTTTCTCGGTCTAACATTTTTAGGAATTGACTGGTACCATTCTTCAGAATTATTAAATTCAAAGTCTACATCATATATAACACCTCTAAAATCAAAGTGTTTATGTTTTACAACGTCTCCTATTGAAAATTTAGCTTTTTGAATTGCCATTATTTTGAATATGAATGTTTAAAAAAAAAAATCAATAGAAAAAATATAAAAGTTTTGTTAGTCTGTTAATATCTAATAGTGAATAAATCTTTTGTTAAATTTGTAACAGACTTTGGACCTTTAGTGGTCTTTTTCTTCTTCTATTATAATAGTGATAAAAACCTTAAAATAGCAATACCTCCATTTGTATTGGCAACTATAATTTCTTTGTTGGTTGTTTGGGTTATTGAAAAAAAAATTCCAATGGTTCCACTAATAAGTGGAATTTTGATAACTTTATTTGGTGGATTAACAATTTATTTTGATAATGCTATCTTTTTATATATTAAACCAACTATTATAAATATTCTATTTGGTTTGGCATTACTTCTTGGAAAATTTTTTACAGACGAACCTATTTTAAAAAAAATAATAGGCAAATCTTTATCTTTAACTTCAGAAGGTTGGAATCTATTAAATAAAAGATGGATTTATTTTTTCTTCGGTGTGGCAATATTAAATGAATGTATTTGGAGAACTCAATCAGAAGAATTCTGGGTTAACTTCAAAGTTTGGGGATTGTTGCCTATTACTTTTATTTTTACAGCATTTCAAGTACCTTTAATAAATAAATATAAAATTAATGAATAGAAATTTAAGATTAGTGGTTAACAACTCATTAAAAAATGCTGAGGAAAAATATTTTTTTGAAAAGGACGAATTAAAAATAATATTAAATTTATATGCAAAAATGGTTTCAAAAGGATCATGGAAAGACTATGGTTTAACAATATCAAATAGACAAATAGGTTTTAATATTTTTAAAAACGCAACTGAAAATGCAATGTATAAGATTTGTAAAAACTTTAAACCAAGTAGTAAAAATTTAAAATATTTGGTTACCGACTCTAATGGTAAAATTATAAAAAATTCATTTAGTTTAGATAATATGTTAAAAAATACTAATTGGAAAAAGTTAACTGGATAATTATCTTCTTTGACCGAAAAGTCTTAAAAGCATAATAAATAGATTTATAAAGTCCAAATAAAGAGTTAAAGCACCCATAACAGCTTTTTTGCCTATAATTTCTCCACTATCAGATGCTGAATACATATTCTTAATTTTTTGAGTATCATATGCAGTCAAACCGACAAAGATTAATACACCCAATATTGAAATCACAAAATACATCATTGATGATTTAAGAAAAATATTTACTAAAGAAGCAATTATAATTCCTATTAGTCCCATAAATAAAAAAGACCCAAGTTTTGTTAAATCTCTTTTAGTGGTATAACCGTAAATGCTCATTGCTCCAAAAGTTGCTGAAGTTATGAAAAATACTCTTGCTACACTAGCCCCTGTATAAACTAATAATATCCATGACAAGGATAAACCCATAAGAGCTGCAAAGATCCAAAAAACTGTTTGAGCTTTTGCTGAACTCATCTTATTAATTCCAAAACTCATATAAAAAACAATACCTAGTGGGGCCAACATCACTATCCACTTCAAGCCTGAGAAAAATAGTGCATTTCCAATGCTCGTAAATCCTGTAATTGCACCACTTGCATCAGTAACTACAGAAGTTTTAAATGATATAAGAGCAATAATCCCAGTTAAGAGAATTCCAGTGGCCATATAGTTATATACCTTAAGCATATAAGATCTTAAGCCTTCATCCCAAACAACTGTCTTTTTAGCAGTTGTTGCCTGAAATATATTTTGTCTATTAAAATCCATAAATTATATATAGTAATTTTTTTACAAATTTTCAAGAAGTCAAAATAACTGTTAAATTTTTATGAATTATAAAAAACTAGGAAATACTGACTTAAAAGTGAGTACAATATGTTTGGGTACCATGACCTGGGGAGAACAAAATAATCAAAATGAGGGTTTTCAACAGATGGAGTATGCTCTAGAAAAAGGAGTAAATTTTTGGGATACCGCAGAATTGTATTCAATACCCCCAAAACCTGAAACTTTTGGTCACACTGAATTAATTATAGGCAATTGGTTTAAAAAAAATAAAAAGAGAGAAAAAATAATTTTAGCAACAAAAGTTTGTGGTCCTATGAGGTCTTATGTAAGAGGTGGTGGAAATCAATATGGAATTAAAAATATTACAGAAGCTTTAGAGGGAAGTTTGAAGAGACTTCAAACAGACTATATTGATCTTTATCAATTACATTGGCCTGAAAGAAATACTAATATGTTTGGTAAATTAGGATATGAACATAAAGATGATGGTAATTGGAATAAATTTGAGGATATTTTAGGGAATTTAAAAAAATTTATTGATGATGGCAAAATAAGATACTTAGGGTTGTCAAATGAAACACCATGGGGAACAAAAAAATTTTTAGAAATTGCAAAAGAAAAAGAACTTCCTAGAATGATGTCGGTTCAAAATCCATATAATTTGTTAAATAGAACATATGAAGTTGGTTTAGCTGAAATTTCTATTCGTGATCAAATAGGTCTCTTAGCCTACTCACCTTTAGCAATTGGATACTTAACTGGAAAATATAGAAATAATCAGATTCCAAAAAAATCGAGGCTAGATGCTGATGGCGATTTTTGGACTAGATATAACAAGCCAAATGCAGAAAAGGCTGTTGAAGCATATTACCAAATAGCAAAAAAAAATAATATAGATATGGCACAAATGTCTTTAAAATTTTGTGAAATTCAACCATTTGTAACAAGTGTAATTATTGGTGCTACCACAATGGAGCAGTTGAAAACTGACATAGAAAGTGTAAATGTAAAATTAACAGATGAAATTATTAAAGAAATTAATGAAGTTCAAAAAATATATCCAAATCCATGTCCATAGTTAAAGTCATAATATTAGCATCATTTACATTGCTAGCTATAACTAATGTAAGTGCAGAAGAAGTTAAAAAAGTTTTAAAAAATAAAGACTGGGAAGCTTACGTTGTAAAAAATGAAACCAGTAAAATCTGTTTTGCTCAATCTATACCAATATTGCAAGCACCTAAATCCAATATAAGAGAGGCAAGACTTTTTGTAACTTTTAGACCTAATGAAAAAATTTCAGATGAGATAAGTATTACTTCTGGATATGAATATAATAAAAAAAACTCGGTTATGGCAAAATCTGGAAAGTATAAATACAAATTTGATATATCTCAGGAAAATTTTGCTTGGATTGCTGATAATAAAAAAGAAAAAAAAATGATAAAAACGATGAAAAGAGGATCGAGAATAATGGTTACCGGATATAATCAAAAGGGTTCTCAGACCATTGATCATTATTCCCTGTTAGGATTTACGAAAGCATATAATTCTGCAAAAAAAAATTGTAGTTAAAATACAATAGATGAAATCAAAAAGAAGAATAGTTCTCGCATACTCGGGTGGGTTAGATACGTCTATAATATTAAAATGGCTTCAAGAAAATTATGATGCAGAAGTCATAACTTATACTGCAGATATTGGGCAAAAAATTGATAGAAAAAAAATAGTTAAAAATGCAAAAAAATTTGGGGTTAAAAAAATTATTATTGAAAATCTTAAAGATGTTTTTGTTAAAGATTATGTTTATCCAATGATTAGAGGTCATGCTGTTTACGAAGGTGTATATTTACTTGGAACATCTATTGCTCGTCCATTAATTGCTAAAGATCAAATAAGAGTTGCCAAAAAATTTAAAGCATTTGCAGTATCTCACGGTTCAACTGGTAAAGGAAATGATCAAATTAGATTTGAACTTGGTTATCACTACTTTGGACCAAAAATTAAAATAATTGCTCCATGGAGAATTTGGAACCTAAAATCAAGAACTGATTTAATTAATTATGCACGAAAACATAAAATATCAATTCCTCAAGATAAAAAAGGTGCACCTCCTTTTTCAGTTGATGATAATTTATTTCATACATCAACGGAAGGAAAAGCTTTAGAAAATCCAAAAAATGCTGCGCCAGAATTTATTTTTCAGAGAACAAATTCTCCAGAAAAAGCACCAAACAAAGCTTCTTTTATAACTATAGGATTTAAAAAAGGTGATCCAATAACTATTAATGGTAAAAAATTATCACCTTTAAAACTTTTAGAAAAATTAAACTCTATTGCTGGTAAAAATGGAATTGGTAGAGTTGATCTTGTTGAAAATAGATTTATTGGAATAAAATCAAGAGGTATTTATGAAACACCAGGTGGAACTGTATTAATGTTAGCTCATCGAGCCATAGAGTCGGTTACTCTAGACAAAAAAACAATGCATAAAAAAGATAAAGTCATGCCCCGTTACGCAGAGCTAATTTATAATGGCTACTGGTATTCAAAAGAAAGATTTAAAATTCAAAAAATAATTGATTTGAAAAGAAATAAAGTTTATGGATCAATAAAACTAAAATTGTATAAAGGAAACGTAACAATTATCTCAAGACAAACAAAGAGCGCTGCCTATTCAATGAAAAAAGTTTCCTTTGAAGAAAATAAAACATTTAATAAGTCAAATGTAGAGAGATTTATTAATTTTCATAAAAAAAAACTATAAAAAACTCATTTAAAAGAGTTGCGTCAACAAGCGCTAGTTTTTAATGAAAATTAATGTATATAAATAAGTTCTTAATTATGGAAAATGTTACAAAAAATTTACAGCTAGCTCTACTAACAATAATTTTAATTAGTACGGTTATTGCTGTTGGAATAGAAATCAAAACAATGTTCATGAATCAATCTGTTACATTGGCTGATCTTCTTTTGATGTTTCTATATTTGGAAGTATTAGCAATGGTTAGAGTTTTTTGGGGACAACAGTCAATCAGTATTACTCTTCCTTTATTAATTGCAATAACAGCTCTATCTCGATTTATTATTTTGCAAGGAAAAGAAATGGATCCTTCTGGTTTAGTATATGAAGCAGTTGCCATAGCATTAATTGCATCCGCAATTGTAATTTTAAGATTAAGACACAGTGATAAGTTGGGTATTAAACCGAGAAAGAAAAGAAAATAATTTATTTCTGAATTCTTTTAAAACACTCAATAGTATTTTTAAGTAAACAAGCTATAGTCATTGGTCCAACACCCCCTGGAACAGGTGTAATTGCCTTAGCAACTTTTGAAACTTCTTCAAAA
This sequence comes from uncultured Pelagibacteraceae bacterium, assembly GCA_902588255.1. GTDB lineage: Bacteria > Pseudomonadota > Alphaproteobacteria > Pelagibacterales > Pelagibacteraceae > Pelagibacter. The sequence goes on along the minus strand of CACIOK010000013.1, from coordinate 15,042 downwards.
GCTACATCACCAACAATTCCTTTTTCTGTTTTGTTAATTCCAACATCTATAACAATTGTATCTTTTTTTACCCAGTCTCCTTTTACAAGCTCAGGTATTCCAACTGCTGCAATTATAATGTCACCTTTTAAACACTCACCTTTAAGATCTTTCGTTTTAGAATGTGTAATTGTAACCGTACAATTTTCTTTTAAAAGTAATTGGGTCATTGGCTTTCCATTTAAATTCGATCTTCCAACAACAACTGCTTTTTTTCCATTTAAGTTAGGCTCAATTTTTTTTATTAATAGATAGCATCCGAGAGGTGTACACGGAACTGAGCTCTCGTAACCAGATGATAAATTTCCAACGTTCATAGGATGAAATCCATCAACATCTTTACTTGGTAAAATTGTTTCTATAACCTTTTGCTTATTAATATGCTTTGGCAAGGGTAACTGAACTAAAATGCCTGAAACATTTACATCATTATTGAGTTCATTAATTTTGTTTAAAACAGTTTTTTCGTCAACTGTTTCGGGATATCTAATTACTTCAGATTTTAAGCCAACTTCAATTGCAGATTTTTCCTTATTTTTTACATAAATTTTACTTGGCGCTAGCTCGCCTATTAAAATTACTGTCAATCCTGGAACAGTATTATATTTAGATTTAAGTTGTATAACTTCTTTCTTTAACTCTTCTCTAAGTTCGGCTGCTGCTTTTTTCCCATCAATTAAAATCATAAATTAAGCTAAAATATCATTGGTGCTACGTAAAGCTTCATACACATTTCTATAAACCAAATCAACAAAAGTAGTATTACAGGAGATATATCTAGAGTGCCTAGATTAGGTAAAAAACGTCTTATTTTATTTAAAATTGGGTCTGTTAATCGATAAGTTAATTCTAAAATAGAGTAAACAAATCTATTCTGTGTGTTCAAAACATTAAATGCAACTAACCAACTTACAATTACATTTGCAATTACAACATAAGAATAAAGTTTTAAAATTTGTAAAGCTAAATAAAAAATTGCAATCATTTTTTTTCTACATAAATAGACTGGCTTGGAAATGCAAATGAAGCCTTATGTTTTTCGACTATCTGTTTAATTGAGATAGCAAGTCTTTCTTTAACTGCTAACCATTCATCCCAATCATCTGTTTTTGTAAAGCATCTTATGTACATATCTATAGAACTATCAGCAAATTTATCTATTCTAACTGCATAGCCAAGGTCTGGCTTGTAATCCTCATGTTTTTTTATAAAATCTTCTATTTCATCTCGTATTATTTTAAGTTGATCGACAGTCGTGTCGTATTGTAAATTTATTGTCCAGCTAATAATCCAATTAGTTGTTTGGCTAATATTAATTACTGCATTTTCCGCAAATTGAAAATTTGGAATGATTGCTATAGATTTATCAAACTTTCTTACTACCGTAGATCTAAAACCTATTTTTTCAACTATCCCCTCTATTATGTCTTCTACAAGTATCCAATCACCAATTTTAAATCTTTTTTCAACAAGAACTAATATTCCTGAAATTAAGTTTTTAAACAAATCTTGAGCTCCTAATGCAACAGCAACACCAAATAAACCTAGTCCAGCAATAATTGGTCCTATTTTTATTCCCCAAAGCTCAAGCACTGCTGCTAAACCAAGAATAAAAATTAAAATTTTTAAAGATTTTATAATCCAACCTATTAACTCTCTGGTTAAAACTTTTCCCAACCCACTTAAAATGTAGGAGATTGGTTCTATTATCTGATGCATTATCCAAAAAATTAAGATCGTAATTAAAGTTCTGTTTATTGTGTCTACTACAACTCTGCTATCTTCAGAAAAAGACATGTAATAACTTGCAATAAAAAAACCTATAACAATTGGAAGGAATCTTGCTGGACCTTCCATAGCTTGCACAAAAGTATCATCCAATTTATTGGTAGTTTTTTTTGCTATGCTTTCTAATCTTTTAATAATTATTCTACTTATAATTCCTCTAAAAATTAAAAAAACAAGAAAAATTGCAATTCCGATTAAAATTTGAAATATATCTACTCCAAGGATTCCCTTGTTCCAAACTGATAAAAAGAGATCTTTAAAATTATTAAAAATTTCCATAACTAAATTTTATATAGCAAAAATTCTTCTTCACCAGGACTAAAAATAAAAATTTTTTTCCATTTGATTTCGTTCAAAACAGATGAGGTTTTTTCGCTTATACACATCAAATTAGTATCCATCCAAAGATTAATTAAATTGTAATTTTTAATTAAATTTAAAAAACTTAATGCGCTATTTTGAGAATATACATAAACTATGTTTGGCATTTTTATTTTAATTTTTTTTACAAAGTCCTCATTTAAATTTTCAACATGTTTGACAGTATAATTCACTATTCTTTTAACATCATATCCATCGGATATAAGATTTTTATCTAATTCATTAGAAACAATTTCTCCACTGACATAAAGTAATTTACCATCAGATGGATTAAAGTTTTGTAAAATAAGTTCTTTTAAATTATTAACATCTCCTTCAGCTGAAAAGGTATTTTGAAATCCAGAATTTCTTGCTTTTTTTTCAGTAGCATTTCCTACACAAAAACAATTAATTTTTTTATCAATTTTTTTTAAATTTAAAAATTTAATAGCATTAGAACTTGTAAAAATTATTGCCCTAAAACTTTTAAAATTAATTTCATCATAATTTTTTTTTTCTACATAAATTAATGGCATATGTGAAACTTCATGACCTAATAATTGAAATTTAACCATTATTTCTTTGCAGTCTTCTAGAGGTCTAGTAAACAAAATATGCATAATTATTTTTTATATGAATTTTTAGATTTTTTTTTAAGAATTTCACCAACTTCTTTACCAAGTTCTGCTGCTAAATTAAGCTCTTTTGAAGATTTAATATAAAATCTTTGTTTTCCATCCAAAGAAAATAACTCTGCTTCTAACGTGATTTTTTTGTCAATTATTTCTGCATAAACTCCAATTGCTGTTTCGCAGTCGCCTTCCAAAATTTTTAATACATTTCTTTCAGCTAGAACGCAGTAATGTGTTTTTTTATGATTTATTTTATTTAGTAATTTTATAATAGTGTTATCATTTTTTCTGCACTGTAACGCAATAACCCCTTGCCCCGCACTAGGAATAATTTCAGAAATTGAAAAAATTTGAGAAATGTTATTTGTTAAATTTAAAGATTTAATTCCTGCATAAGATAAAATTATCGCATCGAAAAGATTTTGATTTAATTTTTTAATTCTTGTATCAACATTTCCTCTTATAAGTTTATATTTTAAATCATTTCTAATTCTTTTTAACTGAAACTCTCTTCTAAAAGAAGAAGTGCCTACAATAGAGTCTTTTTTGAGCTTTTGAAGCTCTAAATTATTTTTACTAATTAAAATTTCTCTTGGATCATTTCTTTCCAAAAAACAATTGGTAATTAATCCCTCTGTTTCAATTGATGGAAGATCTTTAAGTGCGTGAATGGCTATGTCTATTTTTTTATTTATTAATTCTTCTTCAATTAACTTACAAAATAATCCTTTACCGCCTGTTTCTGAGAGTCTTACATCTTGGATTATATCTCCTTTTGTCGTTATTTTTTTTATCTCAATATCAGTATCTTTTAATAAATTTTTAAGTTCGGCCTTAGCTCTTTCGGCATAAATTAATGCTAATTTACTACCGCGAGAGCCAATAATAATTTTTTTGCTTTTCATTTAATTTGTTTATAATCCATATCTTACATTGAGATTGTATTATTTATAAAAACTAATTTAATGAAAAAAAAACCTATAATATTAGGAATTGAAACAAGCTGTGACGAAACTGCAGCATCAATAATTCAAGAAAATGATGATGGATGCGTTAAAATTTTATCTAATATCGTTTCTAGTCAAGTTGATATCCATAAAGAATTTGGAGGAGTTGTCCCAGAACTTGCAGCAAGATCTCATGCAGAAAAAATTGATCTAATAACGAAAAAAGCAATTACCGAAAGTGGAATAAATATAAAAAATATTGATGCTGTAGCAGCTACTGCTGGTCCAGGACTTATTGTCTGTTTGTCTGTTGGTCTTAATTTTGGAAAAGCCATAGCAGCATCGCTAAAAAAACCTTTTATTGCGGTTAATCATCTTGAAGGACACGCTCTAAGCCCAATGTTAAATTCAAAACTTGATTATCCCTATTTGCTACTTTTGATTTCGGGAGGACATAGTCAATTCCTTAGCGTTAAAAATTTAGGAAAATATAAAAGATTAGGAACAACAATTGATGATGCTGTTGGTGAAGCGTTTGATAAAACAGCAAAATTGATTGGCATTGAATTTCCTGGTGGCCCAAAAATTGAAGAATACGCAAAACAAGGTGATGCAAATAAGTATGATTTACCTAGACCTATAATTAATAGAGGTGGCTGCAATTTATCATTCGCCGGTCTTAAGACAGCAGTTTTAAAAATTTCAAAAAGTATTAAAACTAAAAAAGAAAAATTTGATCTTGCAGCTTCTTTTCAAAAAACTATTGAAGAAATAATATATAAAAAAAGTAAAATTGCTTTCAAAGAATTTAAAAAAATAAATAAAAATGGAAATAAATTTGTTGTTGCTGGAGGTGTAGCTGCAAATAAAAGAATTAGAAAAGTTTTAGAAAACTTGTGTGAAGAGGAAAATTTTAAGCCAGTTTTTCCACCTACTTATTTGTGTGGTGATAACGCTGCCATGATAGCAATGGTTGGCTTGGAAAAATTTAAAAAAAAACATTTTAATAACTTAGATTATCCAGCTAATCCGAGATGGGCATTAGACGAAAACGCAGTATTTTTAAAAGGAGCAGGCGTTAAATTGTAAAAGCTTAAATTTATTTAATTTCAATATTTTCTGGTTTTTCATTTTTATTATATCTTTTATACATCTCAAAATAAGCTTGTTCAATATGACTAGTAAAAAGTTTTGTATTAAACAAAGGCAATTTATTTTTATTAATTTCTAATTTATTTTTTATATTTTTTAATTTATATGCATCGGTAGCAAATTCTACTGCTAAATCCTCATACTCTTTGCTTGAGTAAGTAATTAATTCTTTTAGACCAACGGCATTTAATAAACTTGAAGAAACTCTACTTGCAAAGGTTTCTCCCTGAAGAGTTAAAACTGGAAGCCCAACTCTTAGTGAATCGCTACAAGTTGTGTGTGCATTATAGGGAAAAGTATCAATAAATAAGTCTGCAGCTTTATGTCTTGCTAGATGTTCGTCAAGTGGCAAAGCCTTGGAAAATATAATTCTCTTGGGATCAATACCTCTATTAGCAGCTTCTTTTTTTAAATTTTCAGAAGATTTTTCATTACTTTCAAGTAGCCAAATCACACTGTTATCAACTCTTTTTAGAATTTGCATCCATGAATCGAAAGTTTTTGGTAAAATTTTATATCTTTGATTAAACGAACAGAATACAAAATTATTTTTTGGTAAGCCAATTTCTTCTCTAGTAAAGATTTTTTTTGAAACTTTTTTTTTAGAATCATTTACTTGATAACTATTTGGCAGATAAACTATTTTTTCAGAATAATACTCCTGACTTCCTTCTGGAATTAAAACTTTATCCGCAATAATATAATCAATACAATTTGCTCCTAAAGTCCCTGGATAACCAAGATAATTGACTTGTATAGGTGCACATTTTTCAATAAAAATTTTAAATCTATTGTCTCGTGTATAGCCCATTAAATCTACCGCAATATCAATCTGAAAGTCTTTTGAAATTTGGGCTATTTCTGTTTCAGTTTTTGAATTAACATTAACAAATTTATCAAAAGTTTTTTCAATTCTTTTAAAAACATCATCATTTACATCGGGTCCAAAATAAAAACCGTATAATTCAAACTTTGATCTATCGTGTAGCTCAAACAAATTAGCTAATAAATGTCCCATCGCGTGTTCTCTAAAATCAGCAGAATAATAGCCAATTTTAATCTTTTTATTATTTTGTTTTTTAGAAATTTTTTCTAAATTATTATTTGTCGATCGAAATTCATTTTTAAACCATTTTTCAGCATTTATTTTTTGTAATTTTAAAGAGTCTTTAATAGATAGTAAAAAAAAGGGACTTGATAATTTTTCAAAACTAAGAATTTTATCTTCTATATCTTTTAAATCTTTATTTATAGTTGACCAGTCACATAACTTAAGTTTCGTGTGAATTAAAATGCCTAATTTAGCACCAAACTCCTTTTTGAGATCAATAGCTTTTTGATAATATTCAATAGCAGCATCGTTTTTGTTAACTTCCGAAAAAATACTACCCAGATCAAAATAAGCCTCAGCAAAATCTGGCTTGAGTTCTATAGCCTTTTTATAATTTTTTATTGCACTATCTAAATCTGAATTAAATTTTTTTGATTTTTCATAGTTTTTAAGTATCTCATTTTTTTTATTTCTTTCATAAAATGCACGACCACAATTATGATAAGCTTGATAATAGTTTGGCATCAGACTTATTGATTTTTCATAGCTTTTTAGTGCACTATCTATTCTTTTTAATTTAAGCAATGCATTACCTTGATTATTATACGCCTCTGCAAAATCTGGCTTAAGTTCAATAGCTTTTTCAAAACTTTTTAATGCTTCAGTACTTTTTCCTAATTCAAGAAGTACATTCCCTCGGTTATTATATGCTTCTAAATATTCAGGTCTAAGTTTTATTGCTATATTCCAGTTTTCAATAGCTAAATTAAATTTCTTCAGATGCAATAATACAATTGCATAAAGGTTATAAATTTCGGCGTTATTCGATCTTAAATTTATAGCTTTTTTAATTGATTCTTCTGATTTAGAATATTCCTTCTGTCTAAATGCAATCATGCTAATTAAATAAAATGTATCAAAACTATTTGGTTCTAGTTTTAATATTTCTAAACAAATTTCTCTTGATTCATTCAATTGCCCTTTTTGAAAAAGATTCAATGCTTCTTTTATTCTAGAATTCATCTCTAAAAAGTTTATTTAATCTCAATGTTTTCTGGTTTTTGATTTTCATTATATCTTTTGTAAATCTCTAAATAAGCTTGTTCAATATGACTTGTAAAAAGTTTAGTATTAAATAAAGGTTTTGTAAATTTATTGGATTCTAATTTTTTTTTTAAATCAATAACTTTTGACAAATCATTTCCAAGTTCTATTGCTTTTTTTTCATATTCATAAGAATTTTTTGTTATTAATTCTGGTAATCCTATAGCATTTAATAAACTTGAAGCGACTCTACTTGCAAAGGTTTCTCCTTGAAGAGTTAAAATAGGTAGTCCGGCCCATAAAGCGTCACTGCAAGTTGTGTGTGCATTATAGGGAAAAGTATCAATAAATAAGTCTGCAGCTTTATGTCTTGCTAGATGTTCGTCAAGTGGCAAGCGTTCAGCAAATATTAATCTAGATGGATCAATACCTCTCCTATAAGCTTGATCTTTTAAATTTTCACGAGTTTTTATATTACTTTCTAATAACCATAAAACACTTCTATTAACTTTCTTAAGAATTCTCATCCAAACATTAAAAGTTTTGGGTAGTATTTTTGAACTTTGATTAAATGAACAGAATACAAAATTATTTTTTGGTAAACCAATATCTTCTCTTTTAAAGTTTTTTTCTGAAATTGTTTTTTTTAGATCGTTTGGTTGATAACTATTAGGAAGATAAACTATTTTTTCAGAGTAGTATTCCTGACTTTCCTCTGGAATTAATATTTCGTCTGCTATGATATAATCAAAAAAATCAGCACCCAAAGTTCCTGGATAACCAAGATAATTCACTTGTATAGGTGCACATTTTTCAATAAAAATTTTAAATCGATTGTTTTTAACAAATCCCATTAAATCGATAGCAATATCAATATTAAGTTCTCTTGAAAGCTCAGCAATCTCCCTGTCAGTTTTTAATTTTACATTAATAAATTGATCAAAAGCATTTGAAACTCTTTTATGCATTTCATGTTGACTTTCTGGTCCAAAATAAAAGCCTATAATTTCAAACTTAGATCTGTCATGTAATTCAAACAAATTAACCATCAAATTACTAGTTGCATGATCATGAAAATCTGCTGAGTAATATCCAATTTTAATTTTTTTATTAGTTTCTTTTTTCGAAATTGGTCCTAAAATTTTTTTATAGTTTAAAACTTGATGTTGGGACCATATTTGGGAACATATTTTTTGTAATTTTAGAGAATTATTAAAAGTTAACAATGTAAATGGGAGAGATATTTTATTCAAACGTAAAACTTGCTTCTCTAAATCTTTTATTTTTTTATCTAGATCATCCCACATACATAATTTTAATTTAGTGTGCAATATATTTCCAAGTAAAAAATTATGATTTGGTTTAATTTTTATTGCGTCTTCAAAACATTCAAGTGCAAGATTATTATTTTTTATTTCGAGATATAAATTACCAAGACCAATATAAACTTCTAAATAATCTGGTTTAATTTTTTTAGCTTTTTTATAATTTTCAACAGCAAGTTCATATTTTTTTTGCTCTTTTAAGGCAGCCCCAAGATTATAATACGCTTGGAAATGAGCTTTGTTAAATTGAATAGCTTTTTGATAACTTTCTATAGCATCTTTTTTTTTATTTAATTTAATTAATACATTTCCTTTATTATTATAAGCATCTGCAAAATCTTTCTTTAGTTTAATTGCATTATCATAATTTTGTAATGCACTATTTAAATTTCCTAAGATAAAATATATATTACCTAAGTTGTTGTAGGCTGCAAAATTATTAGGTTCATTTTTTAAAATTTCAGAAAATATTTTTTTTGCATCATTAAAGTGTCTTTTGTTTATTAGAGCTAAAGCCTCAGCAAATTTAGATGTCATTTAGTTTATAATATATATTTTTATCTTATGATGATAAAACATTATTAATGAAAAAAAAATCTTATTGGTTATTAAAATCTGAACCAAATGTTTGGTCTATATATCAACAAAAAAAAGATGGGGAAAAAGGAACTACTTGGGATGGCGTCAGAAATTACCAGGCTGCAAATAATTTAAAAAGAATGAAGAAAGGTGATTTGTGTTTTTTTTATCACTCAAATATTGGAAAGGAAATCATGGGTGTCATTGAGATAATTAAAGAGTCATTTATTGATCCTACAGACAAACAAAAAAAATTTGTTGCGGTAAAGGTAAAATTTAAAAGATTATTGAAACAACCAGTTACACTTGAAAATATTAAGAAAAATAAAGACCTTAGACATTTATCTCTTATAAAACAAAGTAGATTATCGGTAATGGAAATAGACTATAAAAGCTGGAAAATTATAAATAAGATAGGTAGTATTAGATCAAAATAAATAATGGCTAAAAGATCTAAAAAAAAATCAAAAACAAAGAAAAGAGTTTCTAAGAAACTCAAGAAAAGAAAAAATTATTTAACTAAGAAAAAAAGTAAAAAAAATGAAGACAACAGTGATTTAATTATTAAAACTAAAAACGAATGGGTTAAAAAGGCACTAATTAATAAATCTGGCTACGAAAAAAAGTATAAGAAATCAATTAAAAATAACGAAGAATTTTGGAAGACAGAAGGAAAAAGAATAACTTGGATTAAACCATATAAGAAAATTAAAAATGTAAAATATAGCAAAGATGAAGTTTTCATTAAATGGTACGAAGATGGAACTTTAAATGCATCTGAAAACTGTATTGATAGACATTTAAAGGACAAAAAAGATAAAACTGCAATAATATGGGTAGGTGATGATCCAAAAGATACTAAAAAAATTTCTTATAAACAATTACATAAAGAAGTTTCAAGAGTAGCTAATGGACTTAAACAATTAGGGGTTAAAAAAGGTGATAGAGTTACAATTTATCTAACAATGATTCCTGAGCTAGCTTTTACTATGCTCGCTTGTGCAAGAATAGGAGCTGTACACTCAATCATATTTGGAGGTTTTTCTCCGGACTCAATAGCTGGAAGAATTGATGATTGCGAGTCGGATTATGTAATAACAGCAGACGAAGGAGTAAGAGGAGGAAAACTTATTCCACTAAAAGATATTACGGATCAAGCACTTTCTAAATGTAGGGATATCAAAAAATGTATCGTAGTTAAAAGGACTGGAAATTATATTAATTGGGATAGTAAAAGAGATATTTGGTATGAAGATATGATCAAAAATGTTTCACCAAATTGTGAGCCCGAAGAAATGAATGCTGAAGACCCTTTATTTATACTTTATACATCAGGTTCAACTGGAAAACCAAAAGGAGTGTTACATACTACGGGTGGATACATGGTTTATGCATCAATGACCCACCAATATATTTTTAATTATAAACCAAAAGATATTTACTGGTGTACTGCTGACATCGGTTGGATAACTGGTCATAGCTATATAATCTATGGGCCTCTTGCAAATGGAGCAACGACTATAATGTTTGAAGGAATACCTACATATCCAGATAACTCTAGATGGTGGCAAATTGTTGATAAATATAAGGTAAATATTTTTTATACAGCACCTACGGCAATAAGAGCTCTTATGAGAGAAGGAAATTCACCTGTAAAAAAAACATCAAGAAAATCTTTAAAACTATTAGGAACTGTTGGCGAGCCAATTAATCCAGAAGCATGGATGTGGTATTTTAAAACAGTAGGAAATTCTAAATGCCCTATTGTTGATACATGGTGGCAAACTGAGACGGGAGGAATATTAATTAGCCCCCAAACTGGTGCAATAAATTTAAAACCAGGATCTGCAACAAAACCTTTTTATGGAATTAAACCAGTTATTGTTGATGAAAAAGGTCAAACCTTAAAAGGTGAGTGTCAAGGTAGACTATGTATATCTCAATCATGGCCTGGACAAATGCGAACTGTTTATGGAGATCATCAAAGATTTATCGATACATACTTTTCACAATTTGATGGAAAATATTTTACTGGTGACGGCTGTAGAAGAGACAAGGATGGATATTATTGGATTACAGGGAGAGTAGATGATGTAATCATAGTCTCTGGACATAATTTAGGAACAGCAGAAATAGAAAGTGCATTTGTAGCCCATCCAAAAGTTGCTGAAGCCGCAGTTGTTGGTTACCCTCATGATATTAAGGGAAACGGTTTATATTGTTATGTAACTTTAAATGCTGGAGAAAAAGAAGATTTTGATTTGGAGAGAGAATTAAAACTTTGGGTAAGAAAACAAATTGGCCCGATAGCAACTCCAGATCTAATACATTTTTCACCAGGACTTCCAAAAACTAGATCTGGAAAAATTATGCGAAGAATTCTAAGAAAAATCGCAGCTAACGAGCATGATCAATTAGGAGACACTACCACGCTCGCAGATCCAAGTGTTGTTGAAAGTTTGGTCCAAAATAGAAAAAATAATTAAAATTTTATTAATTTTATAAATTCTTCTTTAATATTGTCCCATTTAAGAATCATTGAATTTAGAACTATTTTTCTATCTAAAACTTTTAGTTCCTCAGCAATTGGTGCCCAATCATATAAAGACAATGCGCTATCATTAAATGGTAAAGATTTGAAATGGGTTTTCCAATTTATTTTTTGTAAACGTTCTTCAAAACGTTTTTTTCCTTTTTCTATTACATCTTGTGGCATCCCATTAGAAGTTTCATCATCTAGAATCGCTTCATAAATCCTTTTTGCATTATTAACTTCTTGATAATTAAAAAAAGTATTCAAATATGAAAAAGCAAAAAAAGTGAGATCTTGTAATGCTACTGAATAAATATTCCATTTAGCTTTATTAATTGACTCTAATAGTACCTCATTATCAAAGTGTAAAACATATCTTGTACCCATTCTTGTTTTTAAATAACCATATAAAGTTACTTGAGATACCCATGCTGATTTTTTTTGAATAAATTCTTTTAATTCATCAATATTTTTAATTTTTTTCTTTGGTATAAATGCTTTAAATAATGCAAGCAGATAAACCTTAAAGTCTTCTAGCTTTATATCTTTTAAGTTAAATCTATACTTTAATGCCATTTTCTAGTTCAGGTTGTTTTATATTCAATAATACTAGCTAATACCAGGATATTAGGGGTTTCAATATTAATTTTTATAAGTATGCTCACGTCTTTTAACCTATAGGGAGGATTAAAAATGTCAAAACAAGCACAACATTGGGAAAAAACTAGAAATCACCTATTCGTAACTTTGGCGATCTGGTTTGTATTCTCAATTGGCATCTTTTTCTTCGGAGCCGAAATGGAAGCATCTAATTTTAGACCGTTAGGATATCCATTGTCATATTATATGACATGTCAAGGGTCTCTTGGAATTTTCGTAATACTGATTTTTTGGTTTGCAAATAGACAAGAAAAAATAGATGAAGAATTTGGTTATACTGAAAGAGAGGGTGACTAAATATGATTAAAGGAAAATTTATAGATAACCTGCCAAAAGTTTATGGAATTTATACTGGGGGCTTCCTAGTATTTATAATCTTAATGGCAATAGCAGAACAAGCAGGTATGTCAGCGAAATTAATAGGTATTTTCTTCGTTGCATTTACTGTTTTTATTTATGCTTTCATTGGTTGGTTATCTCGAACTATGCAAGCAGATGCGTATTACGTAGCTGGAAGACAAGTTCCAACTGTTTTCAACGGAATGGCAACGGCAGCAGACTGGATGTCTGGTGCTTCATTCGTTGCAATGGCAGGAGGAATTTATTTTAAAGGTTACGGTTATATGGCTCTGTTAGTAGGATGGACAGGTGGATATGTACTAGTTGCATCGCTTTTAGCACCTTACTTAAGAAAGTTTGGATGTTACACAGTGCCAGACTTTATTGGTACTAGATACGGTGGAAACTTAGCTAGATTATCTGCAGTTTTAGTCTTAACAGTTGCTTCATTTACTTACGTAACTGCACAAATCAATGCAACAGGAACAATTGCTTCTGTAGCATTAGATATTCCATTTGGAATTGCGGTTTATGTTGGTTTAGCAAGTATCTTAATGTGTTCTATGCTTGGCGGTATGAGAGCAGTTACATGGACGCAGGTTGCACAATATATCGTGCTAATCATAGCATACTTATTACCTGTATTCTGGATAAGCAATAAAATGGGTGCCGGTTTCTTTCCGCACTTTATGCTAGCTGATGAAGTAGCTAGAATTGCTGAACTAGAAAGCCAATTTGGTTTAGGTTCTGTTAAAAACTCTGCGGCTGATTTGGCTTCAGTGCCAAAAGGCTTAGCTGGTATAACTAAAGCCCATTCTGAAGTTAACACTACACCTTGGAAATTTATTTCATTAGCAGTTTGTATGATGGCTGGAACAGCTTCATTACCTCACGTGATGATGAGATATTTTACTACTCCTAGTGTAAAAACTGCTAGAAGATCAGTAGGTTGGTCATTATTCTTTATATTCCTACTTTATTCTTCGGCACCAATGTTAGCTACATTATCAAAACTGTCATTGATGGATCCAAACCTTTCAACAGGTATTATTGGTAAATCAATTTCTGATGTACAAGCACTAGACTGGTACCAAAACTGGAACCAAGCGAACTTAATGTTTGTAAGCGACTTTAACGGAAATGGAACACTTGAGTTGAATGAGTTTTTCATGGGTGGTAAAGCTGTAGTATTAGCTACTCCAGAGATTGCTGGATTGCCTTATGTGATTTCGGGACTAGTTGCTGCTGGAGGTATGGCTGCTGCCATGTCAACTGCAGACGGTTTAGTTCTTGCGATTTCAAACGCACTATCGCATGACATTTACTACAAAATCATTAACCCTAAAGCAGAAACAGCAAAAAGACTAATTGTTGCAAGGGTATTATTGTTCTTAATTGGTTTTGCTGGAGCATCTATTGCAGCTCTTGAGATCCAAGGTATCTTAGGTTCAGTTATATGGGCTTTTGACTTTGCAATGTCAGGATTGTTCTTCCCACTTGTACTTGGTGTATGGTGGAAGAGAGCAAATGCACAGGGCGCTGTTGCAGGAATGCTTCTAGGTCTAATTTCTGGTACTGCGTATCTAATTTGGGTACGTAATGGCGGAGCTGGATTCTGGGGTGTAACTCAACTTACATTCGGAATAGTTGGATCATTGGTTAGTTTAGTATCTATGGTGATTGTTAGTTTAATAACTAAAGCACCAGATGCAGCTACTCAAAGAATGGTTGATGAAGTACGTGTACCTAGCGGTAAAACAGTACTTGCTAAATCACACTAAATAATTAAAATTTAAGGGGCGATTATATCGCCCCTTTTATTAAGTCTTAAATACATGTCTGCAGATTTTCATCCATTTGTTTATTTAATTGATTATGTAATGGGTATGATTATGTGGACACTAATTGGAAGGGTGGCCATGAATATCTTCCAAAGAGAAAATTCTGAGTTTTTTTTCATGAAAGTTTTCGTAAAGCTTACTGATCCATTGCTCAATTTATTCAAACCAATAACGCCTAGCTTCATAGTAAGACCCATTGTCCCACTTTACGTGGCTTGGTTTTTTTTTATGTTTAGATTTTACCTATTTCCATATTTATTGGGATATTCTGTCATGGGTATGCTATCTTTTCCTCTAGAAAGCGAAATTGCATCACAAATTTACCAAATTTTTGGAAGAAAATAATTCAAATTAAAAATTAAAATTGATACTAGTTAAGTATTCAATTAATGAAAAAAATTAAAATTTCACCATCGATATTATCAGCTGATTTCAGTCAATTAGGAAACGAAATAAAAAGATTAGAGGAGGCTGGAGCTGACATGATACATGTAGATGTGATGGATGGTCACTTTGTTCCAAATTTAACTATTGGTCCACCTGTAATTAAAAGTTTAAGAAAATATACTAATCTAATTTTTGATGTCCATTTAATGATATCTCCTGTTCATAAATATATAAAAGATTTTGCTGATGCTGGAGCAAATATTATAACTATTCACCCAGAGGCGACTGAAAATTTGAAGGAATCTATTAATCTTATAAGAAGCTTAAATAAAAAAGTTGGAGTATCTTTAAATCCAGACTCTAAA
>CACIOK010000012.1 GCA_902588255.1 uncultured Pelagibacteraceae bacterium | reverse complement strand
CTGGCGACAACTTAGATTATTTCAATAAATACCACATTTCATCAAAAGTTTTTAAAGATTATCTAAATAAAAATAAATGGATTTATCAAACACTTGGAAAAGATGCGGGCCCATCATTGAATTATATAAACCCTGATTATAAAGGAAAGTTTGGAATAATTGCTCCATACTCTAAAGATTTTTGTAAATCTTGTAATCGTTTAAGAATTACATCAAGAGGAGATTTAAGACTGTGTTTATTTGGTAATACTGGAATAAGTATTAGACATCTATTACAAAAAGATGACCAGCTTGAAGAATTAAAAGATCTTATATTAAAGCAAATGAAATTTAAAAAAGAATCTCATTATTTGGAACTTGGTGACACAGGTTCAACTAAAAATTTATCAAAAACTGGAGGATAATGAAAAACTTGAAGATAGTAAATCAACAAGAATTAAAAGATTGGGCTAAAGAAATTTTTAAAAAAAATTCTTTTAATATGGTTGATGTATCTTCAAAAAAAGAAACTTTTAGAAGAGCTCTCGCATCAGGGAAAATTTATGTAGGTAAAGAAGTTTTTAATTTAATTAAAAATAAAAAAATGCCAAAAGGTGATCCTGTCAGTTTAGCCGAAGTGTCGGCTGTTTTGGGTGTTAAAAAAACAAGCGAGTTAATACCTTTGTGTCACCCACTGCCAATTGATCATACGGCAACAAAAATTGTAATGAATGAAGTTGATAGTTCTTTAGAGGTATTTTGTGTAGTTTCAGCAGTTGCAAAAACAGGTGTAGAGATGGAAGCAATTATGGGTGTTAATGCTGCATTGATTACAATTTATGACTTAAGCAAAATAGTTAACCCACATCTTAAAATAGATAATGTAAAATTATTAATTAAAGAAGGTGGAAAAAGTGGATTATGGACTAATCCTGATGGTTTACCAAAATTTCTAGAAAATATTTTTTAATTATGAAAGTAAAAGTTGAACTATATGGTGCAAGTAGAGATCTAAGTGAAAAAAATTTTATTGAATTTAATTTTGATAGAAAAAGCTCAATTAAAGATCTTAAAAAGAAAATATTAAATTATGTTGATAGTAACTTTAAAGGGAATGATAATTTTAAAAAAATAATTGAGTCATCAGCTTTTTGTTCAGAAGATGATAATATTGTTTCAGATAATTACGAAATTAGTAAGGATCAAAAAATTGGAATTATTCCTCCTATCGGAGGTGGTTAATGCTTCATGCAAAGGTAATTGATCTTGAAAAAGAAAAGATAAAACCTGAAAATGCAGAGGAGTTTATTGCATCATCAAAATTTGGTGCTTCAATAGTCTTTTACGGTACAGTAAGAAATAATAATGAAAACAAAAAAGTTACCGGTATAACTTATGATGCACATGACGTAATGGTAGTTAAAAGTTTCGAAGAAATTTATAATGAAACCAATCAAAAACTTAGTATAAAAGATAAATCAGTTTTTATTGAACATGTTAAAGGATATGTGGGGCTTGGTGAAATAAGTATAATTATTGCAGTTGCTTGCCCTCATAGAGCAGAAGCTTATACTCTTTCAAGATTTATTATTGAAGAAATCAAAAAAAGATCGCCTATTTGGAAAAAAGAACATTACAAAAATGAAGATAGCGAATGGCTAAAAGGTAATCCTATCCAAACTAATTAAAGTCTCTTTTATAATCAAAATCTTTAAAAATTTTATTTGATGAAACCTTAATAAAATTTGTATTTTTTTTTAGTCTTTTCACCATAAACTTAGCACCAACATCACCTTTGATTTTTTGAAATTTGTTTAATAGTAAAATATCAAAACCAATTGGGTTTCCTATTTTATTTTTAAACTTTAATACATGAACTAAAGATTTTCCTTTTTTTATAGAATTATAAATTTTATTAATATCTGATGATTTTATAAAAGGCATATCAGATTGAACAATCACGAATCCTCTATCTTTTTTGGATATTTTTTTTAAGCCTGATTTAATTGATGTTGAAATTCCCGATTTAAATTTTTTATTAATGACATATATAATTTTTTTATTTCTTATAGTTATTTTTTTAACTTTTTTACTTTGGTAGCCTAAAACTATAATAATTTTATTTATTTTACTTTTTACAAGAGAGCTTAATATGTGATTAATAAGATGTTTATCTTTAAACTTTTTAATCAATTTATTTTCGCTTCCTAATCTTTGAGATCGACCTGCGGCCAAAAGAATTGCTTTAATCATTTATAAATCACCAATTAAATGATGAGATAATACTCTTGTTTGTTTTTCAATTCGATGTTCAAATAAATACAAACCTTGCCATGTTCCAAGAATTAAATTTTTATTCTTTAAACTTAAAGTTAGTTGATTGTTAGTAAGTACAGATTTTATATGTGCGGGCATATCATCTTTACCTTCTGTTGTATGTTTGTATAGTTTTTCATCCATAGGGACTAATTTATGAAAAAAATTTTTAAGATCATGAAGTACATCGGGATCGGCATTTTCCTGAATAACTAGAGAAGCACTTGTGTGCATTATATTAATATTCAAAATCCCATTTTTAATTTTTTGATTATCTAGCCATTCCAATGTTCTTTGAGTAAAATTATAGAGTCCTTGCCCATTAGTTTTAACTTTTATTTCTTCAAAAACTTGTTGCATATTATTTTTTATATGTTTCCCAAACTAGTTGTGAAATAATTGATAAAGCTATTTCTGGTGCAGATTTTCCCCCTAATTTAATTCCTATCGGTCCATGTATTAATTTTATATCATCTTCGCTAAACCCTGAGTCTCTTAATCTTTGACATCTGTTCTCGTGAGTTTTTTTACTTCCAAGAGCTCCTATGTAGTAAAATTTTTTTTTTAAAGCGTGTTGTAATGCTGGATCATCTATTTTTGGATCGTGTGTTAACGCAATTAATGCTGTATTTGAATTTGTCTCTATTTCTTTAAATGCTTCATTTGGCCATTTATTTATTATATTCATATTCGGAAACCTTTGTTCAGAAGCGAAATAGCCTCTTGGATCAATAATTGATATTTCAAAATTTAAACTTTTAGCATAATCAACCAGATATTGAGCTATATGAACAGCACCAACAATTATAACCTTGATAGGTCTTATATAAGTTTCTATAAATACATCCGTATTATCAATTACACCATTTTTTTTTGATTTATAAAAATTTTCAATTTGATCAGTGTATTTATCAAAATTTTTACTTAAAGGTTTTTTATCTATAAAAATTTCACTTTCTCCAGTTGAAAGTTTAGTGACAATTGCAAATTCAGATTTATTTTCTTTTTTTTTTATTATTTCTTTTAAAATTTCTAATTTCATTAGTTTATTTGTTCTAAATAAACAGCTATTTCACCGCCACAAGCAAGTCCCACTTCCCATGCACTTTCGTTAGAAACTTTGAATTCAATCTTTTTAAAAGGTTTGTTATCTTTTATAATACCAATGCACTCTCTAACTACTGCTGATTCAACGCAGCCGCCAGAAACAGATCCAGAAAAATCTCCTTTTTCATTAACAATCATTCTACTTCCAACTTGACGTGGAGACGATCCCCATGTTTGAATAACAGTTGCAAGTACTACCTTTTGGTTGGTTTTTATCCAATCATTTGCTTCTTCTAGAATCTTTTCATCAAATGAGTTTTTCATTAGATGTAAAGGTAATACTGATATATCTAATTAGCAAGCTTCAACGGCTTTTTTTGCAAATATTTTTACCATATTTGCTCTATAATCTGCTGACGCGTGAACATCAGAATTCATACCACTTGATGAAATCTTAACATTGTCTAATGCAGACGAAGAAAAGCTTTTTGATAGAGCGCCTGAAATATTTTCGTCATTATAAACACATGATTTAGCGCCAGTAACCGCAACATTAACAGCGCTTTTATGTTTCGCAACATAAACTCCTACTATGGCATATCTAGATGCAGGATTTGGGTATTTTTTATAACAAGATTTTTCAGGAACTTGAAATTCTACAGCCTCAATTAACTCTCCTTTTTTAAGAGATGTTTCAAACATTCCAGTAAAAAATTTCTCTGCACTAACTTTTCTATTGTTTGTATGGATTGTTGCATTAAGTGCTATACATGCTGATGGATAATCAGCTGAAGGATCATTGTTTGCAATTGATCCACCGATTGTTCCTCTATTTCTTACTTGTGGATCCCCAATACCTTCGGCTAAAGCAGCTAAAGACGGAATGGCTTTTTTAACTTCTTTTGAATGAGCAACTTCTGCATGTTTTGTAGTTGCGCCAATAGTAACTGTTTTGCCACTTACTTTTATTCCAGATAATTTTTTTATTCTTTTAATATCTATAATGTCTTTATAAGAAGCTAATCCTAATTTCATTGAAGGAAGAGTAGTCATACCACCAGCTAAAAAAGCAGAACTCGATGAAGCTAGTTTTGTTGCTTCTTTAACATCTTTAGTAGAATGATAATTAAATGTTTTCATATTTTCTCCTATGCTGCTTTAGAGTTTGATTTATTCATTTTTTGACAAGCCTTCCAAACCTTTTCAGCAGTTGCGGGCATAGACACTTCAGTACCAACTGCATTCATTACTGCATTCATTACTGCAGGCGGAGCAGCTATTGCTCCTGCTTCACCACATCCTTTTGTACCTAATGGATTTGATGTTGCTGGTGTACAAGTAAATCCTAAATTAAATTCTGGAAAATTATCTGCTCTTGGCATTGTATAATCCATATAAGATGCTGTAACTAATTGACCTGTATCATCATAGTGGCAATTTTCATAAAGTGCTTGTCCAATACCTTGAGCTAAACCTCCATGAACTTGACCTTCTACTATTAAAGGATTTATAATTGTTCCAAAATCATCAACAGCTGTATATTTAACTACTTCAGTATTTCCTGTGTCAGGATCAACTTCTACCTCACAAATATGCGAACCTGCAGGAAAAGAAAAATTACCCGGATCAAAAAATGAAGTTTCTTTTAAACCTGGCTCTTCACCTTCTGGTAATGGAGATTTTACCTCACCATATGTTCCTGGCAGATAACATGCAAAAGCAACTTCTCCGATAGTTTTCTTTTGATTTGATTTTGCTACAATAAACTCACCATCTTTAAATTCAACATCGCTCTCATTAACTTCAAGCATTTTGGCCGCAACTTTTTTTCCTTTTGCTACTATTTTATCACAAGCTTTAACAATTGCAGTTCCTCCAACTGTTAAAGATCTCGAACCGTATGTGCCGTACCCAAAAGGACCTTTGTCAGTATCACCATGTGAAATTTCTATATTTTCTAAAGGAACACCTAATCTATCTGCAGCTATTTGTGCAAATGTTGTGTCATGGCCTTGTCCATGACTATGTGAACCAGTAAAAACGGTAACATTTCCTGTTGGATTAAATCTCACTTCAGCGGACTCCCATAAACCAATTCCACATCCAAGAGACATTACAACAGCAGAAGGTGCGATACCACATGCTTCAAAATAACTACAGAAACCTACACCTCTTAGTTTTCCTTTAGACTCTGATTCTTTTTTTCTTGCTTCGAAACCTTTGTAATCTCCAACCTCCATAGCTTTTTTTAAACCTGCATTATAATCTCCTGAGTCTACTGAATGAACTAAAGTTTGTTGGAAAGGAAATTCTGTTGGAAAGTTTTTCATTCTAATTTCTGCAGGATCCATTCCTAATTCTCTAGCTGCTTTTTCTACAAGTGTTTCTATTGTGTATGTTGCCTCAGGTCTTCCAGCTCCTCTATAAGCATCTACGGGTGCAGTATTAGTAAACACTGCTTTAACATTACTGTAAGCAGCAGGCATTTTATAAACTCCAGTTGCACATGGACCAAATAAATATGTTGGAGTTACAGTTCCAAAAACTGAGGCATAAGCTCCAAGATTTGCTATTGTTTCATTTTTAAATCCTAAAAAAGTACCATCATTTTTTACTGCTAATTCAGCATGAGTAACATGGTCTCTTCCATGACAATCAGACAAAAATGACTCTGTTCTATCAGCAACCCATTTCACTGGTCTTTCAATTTTTTTAGATGCCCAACTACAAACCACTTCTTCAGCGTAAGGATAAATTTTTGATCCAAATCCTCCGCCAACATCTGGTGCTATTACTCTTAGTTTATTTTCTGGAGCAACACCATTAAATGCTGAAATAATTATTCTAGCTAAATGTGGGTTTTGACTTGTTGTATATAAAGTTATTTCTTCTGTTGAAGGATTGTAATCTGCATTTGCAGCTCTTGGTTCCATTGCATTTGGAATTAATCTGTTATTAATTAAATCAATTTTAATAATTTTATCTGCTTTATCAAAAGCTTCTTGAGTTTTGGCCCTGTCACCTAACAACCAGTCAAAGCATAAATTTTTTGGAATATCTTTATAAATACTTTCTGAGTCCATTGCTTTATCTGTTTTGACAACTGCTTTTAGAATTTTATAATCTACTTTAACTAATTCAGCTGCATTTCTAGCCTCATCAAGACTCTCAGCAATTACTACAGCTACATGATCACCAACATAATTTACGCTCTCGTTAGCTAATGGTGGGTGTGCAGGCACTTTCATATCTGAGCCATCTTCACTTTTAATTCTCCATCCAGCTATTAATCCGCCAATTTTATCATTAGCAATATCTTTCCCTGTAAGCACAGCAACTACTCCTGATGCTTTTTGTGCTTTTGAAATATCTACATTTTTTAGTTGTGCTCTAGCATGAGGAGAACGAACAAAATAAGCGTATGTTTGATGAGCAAAAGTAACATCTGCTGTATATTTGCCTCTTCCTGTTAAAAGTTTTTTATCTTCTTTTCTCTCAACTCTTGATCCAACTAAACTAGCCATATTAAATTTCTCCTTCCATTACATTTTTGTAGCAGCTTCTTTAACTGCAGCTACTATATTTTGGTAACCTGTGCATCTACAGATATTTCCTTCTAACCAGTCTCTTATTTCTTTATCGCTTGGGTTTTTTTTGTGATTAAGTAAATCAATGGCGCTCATAACCATTCCTGGTGTACAAAATCCACATTGTAAACCATGTTCTTTTTTAAATGCTTCTTGCATTGGATGCATTTTTCCATTTTTTACCAGTCCTTCAATAGTAGTAACTTTTGAACCATCTAGATCAGCCGCTAAAGCAGTGCAGCTTTTAATAGATTTTCCATCTACATGTACAACACATGCACCACATTGACTTGTATCACATCCAACATGTGTTCCTGTTAAATTTAAAACTTCTCTTAAAAAAACTGATAAAACTGTATGATCGGCAACTTCTTTGCTAACTTTTTTACCGTTAACTTCTAAATTGATTTTTTTCATAGCTTCCCTTCTATAAAAATTTATTTATTTAAACATAATCTTTGATCACCTTCAATTATATATAAGAATTAAATTCTAGTTGAGCGCGAATTAAAATACAAAATATCCAATAATAATGATCGTTAGGAGAACTATGGATGAATAAATGTAAATATTTTTATTTGATTTTTTAGTAACTGGTAATTCTGTCTTAACTTCATTAGATTTTTCATTTTTTAGTACTTCTTTATTTGAAACTAATTCTGAAAATTTTCCAAAAAAAATATCAGCCATTTTTTTTGCAGTCATATCAATGAGTCTTGATCCAACTTGCGCTATCTTACCTCCAACATTTGCATCTACTTCATAATTTAATTTTGTACCACCTTCAAAATCTTCAAGACTAACTTTTGCTGAACCAGATGCAAAGCCAACAGGGGAGTTACCAGATCCTTCAATAACATAACTGTTTGGTGCATTAATATCTTTAAGTTCAATATCTCCTGTAAAACTTGCGTTAAATGGACCAATCTTATTTGTAGCTGTTGCTGTAAATTCTGTATCAGAATTTTTTTTAAATTCCTCGCAACCAGGTATTGATTTTTTTAAAATTTCAGGATTATTTAAAGCCTCCCAAACTTTTTGTTTTTCTAAATTTATTTGATATGATCCATTAAGTTTCATAAATATAAAAAAACTTAACATAAAAAATTATGGATGATAATATAAAAAAAGAATTACAATCTGCTACTTTAGATAGGTTAATTAATCACCTTAGAGAAAGAAAAGATGTTCAAAATATAGATTTGATGAATCTTGCAGGTTTTTGTAGAAACTGTTTGTCTAAATGGTACAGAGAAGAGGCAGAAAAAAAGGGCGTCGAAATTTCAGATCAAGATGCAAGAACTCATGTTTATGGAATGCCTTATTCTGAATGGAAGGAAAAATATCAAAAATAAATACTTTTCTTTTTAATGATTAGGCTGTTCCCTTTAATATTTATAGTTCTTTGGTCCTCAGCTTTTATAACTACAAAACCTATTGTTGATTATAGCGATCCTTTTGCTGCTTTATCATTCAGATTTGTAATAGTAGCATTTGGTTTTTTTTTATTTTCAATTTTTAAAAAACAAAAAATTTTAGTACCAAAAAAAAATGCCTTTGAATCAATATTTAGTGGTGTTTTGTTTCATGGTTTATATCTTGGCGGTGTATTTTTTTCCATTTCAAAAGGTTTACCAACAGGAATAGCGGCATTGATAGTAACTCTTAATCCTGTTCTAACTAACGCATTAGCGGGTCCATTGCTAAAAGAAAAAGTTACATTGAAACAATGGATTGGGGTGATACTTGGTTTTTTAGGTGCAATAATTGTTCTGGGCTTTGACGTTGGTTCAGGATTACCAACAATTGGTATAATTGCAGTTTTTATTTCACTTATAGCTGTAACTAGTGCAACTTTGTGGCAAAAAAAATTAAGTAATAACTTATCATTACCAGTAAGTAATATGTATCAAGCAATTGGTGGATTTATATTCCATCTAATTATAGTTTTGTTTTTAGCAAAACCTTACATTGATTTTTCTCCCACTTTCATTATTGCTATGAGTCATCAAATTTTATTAGTTTCTTTTGGTGCTTTTACAATCTTAATGTATTTAATAAAACATAATTCAGCTAGCAAAACAGTGTCTATATTTTTTTTAATTCCAGCTACATCTGCTTTTATTGCATGGATTTTTTTAAACGAAACTTTAAGTATTTATGATATTTTTGGTTTTGCGATAGCTTCTATTGGAGTATTTATTGCAACAAGAGAAAATAAATAAGTTTTATTTTTCCTTAAGTCTTGGAAATAGTTCTACAAAATTACAAGGTTTGTGATTAATATCTAATTGTTTTATCAAAATTTTATCCCACGCATCTGTAACACCGCCTGAAGAACCAGGTAAAGCAAATATATATTTGCCGTTAGCGAGAACAGCGGATGCTCTAGATTGAATCGATGAAGTTCCAACTGTTTCTAGGCTATAGTATCTAAAAATCTCTCCAAACCCTGGAATATGTTTGTCTGCAATTTCATCTAAGGCTTCAGGAGTGATATCTCTTCCTGTTAAACCTGTTCCACCTGTTGTAATAATTACATCTATATTTTTTTTCTTAATCCATTTTTTTAAAATTTTTTTAATATCTTTTTTATTATCCTTGCAAATTTTACGCTCAACTAAATTATGTTTAGCTTTTTTAATTTTGTTTACCAAAATTCCTCCCGATTTATCTGTTTTTATATTTCTAGTATCGGTTACAGTTAAAAGTGCTATATTTACTTTCATAAAATAAGTTAATTTCTAATATGATTATATTATCAATTTTATTTTTTGTAACTGCAATATTATATGCAAGTGTTGGGTTTGGAGGGGGCTCAACATATTTGGCTCTACTTTTGTTATGGGGAGTTCCCTACTTCATTTTTCCTTTAATTGCTTTATCATGTAATATTATAGTCGTATCAGGAAATTGCTTTAATTATATTAAAGCAGGAAACCTTAATTTAAAATTATTAATACCGTATCTATTTGGATCTATACCACTAGCTTTTATTGGTGGATCTTTGCCAATAGAAAAAGATTTTTTCGAAGTAATATTGTGTGTAGTTTTAATTATAGCGGGAATATTATTATTATTTAAATTTAAATCATTTGATGAAAAGGAAGAAGTTTTTAGAAAAATTCCAGTAATTGTCTCGGTTTTGATTGGGGGAATATTAGGTTTTATTTCTGGAGTTGTGGGTATAGGCGGTGGAATTTTTTTAAGTCCAATTCTTTTTTTAATAAGAGCTGGGAAACCAAAACATATAGTAACTACCGCCTCTCTATTCATATTAATAAATTCCTTGTCAGGAATTGCTGGACAATTAACAAAGGCTACAGTTTTAAGCGAAATCCAAAATTACTGGTTTCTTTTGTTAGTTGTTTTAATTGGAGGACAAATTGGTAATTATTTAAATTTGAAAATATTCCCAACTCGAATATTAGCTCTGATTACTGCTGTACTAGTTTTATTTGTTGCTGTTAGAATGGCTTTAAAAATATTTATATAAATTTATGGATAAAGATTTTTTTAAAAAAATAAGAATTTTAGATTCAGGCATGGGTCAGGAATTACTTGCGAGGGGTCTAGTATCTAAAGGGACTCTTTGGTCGGCTACCTCATTAATAAATGAAAAATATTACCAGTTGGTAATAGATACTCACTTATCTTCTATTCAAGCCGGAGCTGAGGTAATTTTAACTAATACATTCACTACTAGAAGAGTAAGAATGGAACAAAATCAAGTTGCAGACCGTTTTCATTTTGCCAATAAAAAAGCTTGTGAACTTGCACTGAAAGCAAAAGAATTATCAAAAAAAAATATTTTGATTGCTGGAAGTCTTCCTGGTCAAAACGATACTTATACAGCTGACATGAGAGATAAAAGCATAGTTGAGAATAATTTTTCTGAGCAAGCAAGTATACTTAGTCCACATATCGACTTTTTTTATTTAGATGTTTTATCAAGTGGCAGAGAAATTGAAATAGCATTAAAAGTTACCCAAAAGTTTAATAAACCAGTTTTAGTCGGCATACATATTAAAAAAAATGGTAAACTTCCATCTGGAGAAACTATAACTGAAGTAGTTCAAAAATATAAAAATGATAGTTGGTTAGGAGTAATTTCAGCATGCGTCTCCTTAGAAATTATAGAAAAAACTTCCGATGAATTTAAAAAATTAGGTATACCTTTTGGTTTTAAAGCAAATTTATGGGGTGTGGAAGAACCTTTGCCAGTTCATAGATTTAATACTGCTGGGTTTAATGAAATTGGAAAAAATCCAAACATTACACTTGGAAAAAGAGATGAGGTTACCGACAAAATTTTTGCTCACTTCACAAAAAAAATTATTAAAAATGGAGCAACTATTTTAGGTGGATGTTGTGAAACAAATGCTTCACATATAAGAGAAATTGCACAGCTTAAGTAATATTATTTTTAATAGAACGTCTTACAAAATAAATTCCTAAAACTACTGCTGCTACTGCAACGATTACTTTTGGTGTAATTATTTCACCTAAGAAAACATAACCTAAAATAATTCCAAATATCGGTATTAAATAAGCAACCTGAGCTTGAAAAACTAAACCATTGTTTTTTAATATTCTAAATCTCATAAGCCAAGCAATTCCAGTAGAAAATATCCCAAGATAAATTAGTGAAATTGTCGAGTCTAATCTTGGTTTTAAATTCCAAGGTTGCTCCGTGTATGCTACAATTGGAATTAAAAATATTGTGGCCCATATTAATATAGAAGCTGTAACATTTTCGTTTTTTTTATTACTCACTTTTAAGGTTAGCAATCCACCTATCACATAAAAAGTTGAACCTCCTAAAATAAGCAATGCTGAAAAAATATTATTTTCATTTATTAAAATATCATCTGAAAATAAAAAGACTATTCCTGAAAATCCAATTAATACACCAATAACTTTTATAAAATTTATTTTTTCGTTATCAGTAAATATGTGAGCTAAAATAGTTGCACTAAGTGGTGTGCTTGCCATTAAAATAGCAGCAAGATTACTTTGCACTTTTTGGACTCCGTATGCTATTAAAAAAAATGGTATAACTAGATTTATAATTCCTATGGATGCGAACCAATACCAATCTTTTGAAAAGGCTTCTATTTTAATTTTTTTGAATAAACAAAGCCCTACAACTGGAATTGCGCCTAATAATATTCTAAGAAATGCAATAGTTACTGGTCCATATGAGTATGTAGCAATTTTAATATTAAAAAAAGCAGATGCCCAAATAAGAGCTAGCACAATAAGAAAAATATAATCAGTTAAATTAGGTTGTCTCATTCAGATATATCCATAATTTTACCTTTGGTAATTTTGTTTAAACTATTTAAGTCAATTTTAAAAACTGCGTTGGGATGTCCTGCGGCTGCAAAAATATCTTGAAATCTATTCAGCTTATCATCAATTAAAATCTCTAACTTATTGATAAGTCCTACTGGCGAAACCCCACCTATTGTAAAACCAGTTTGTTTTTTAACATCATCTGCATTAGCCATACAAACATCCTTTTTCCCAGTTATTTTCTTAACTTTATTTAACGAACACTTTTTATCTCCAGAAACCAAACATAAAACAAAACCATCATCTGCTTTTAAAAGAAGACTTTTTACAATAGCGCCTACTTCGCATTTTAATGAGCTTGCAGCATCAATCGCTGTTCTTGCTGAACTATTTAAAACTTCAACCTTTAATTTTAAATCAAAGGTTTTTAAATCCTTATCAACTCTTTTAACCGATTCTTTCTTTAAAACATTTTCCATACAACTAATAATTGTAACAATATGTGAATTGATAATTTCATATTAAATACCATTTATATATGTAAGAAATGCATAGGTGATATCTTAATAATAAACAACATTAATCTATAATTTTTTGATATTAAGACGCATCAATAAAATTTTTAAGGAAAAAAAATGAGTTCAAATGAAGTATTAAAACTAATTAAAGATAAAGAAATAGATTACGTAGATTTAAGATTTACTGACCCAAGAGGAAAACTACAACACTTAACAATGGATAAAACGGTTGTAGATGGCGATATGTTAAATGAAGGAGTTTTCTTTGACGGATCATCAATTGCTGGCTGGAAAGCAATTAATGAGTCTGACATGATTTTAAAACCTGATTTAACTAGAAAAATTATTGATCCATATACTTCACACAATACCCTTGTATTGTTTTGCGATATTTTAGATGCTGTTAAAAAAGATCCATACGAAAGAGATCCTAGAGGTATTGCAAAAAAAGCAGAAGCATATTTAAAAAAAACAGGTATAGGAGATAAAGCTTATTTTGGTCCTGAGCCCGAATTCTTTGTATTTGATGATGTAAGAATTAAAAATGATATGAACGAAACAGGCTTCTCAATTGACAGTACCGAAGGCCCTTATAATTCTGGAAGAAAATATGAAAACGGAAATATGGGTCATAGACCTGGTATCAAAGGTGGTTATTTCCCCGTGCCACCAGTTGATAGCGCGCAGGACATGAGAAGTGAATATTTAAAAGGTTTAAGAGATGTTGGTATAAAAGTTGAAAAACATCATCATGAAGTAGCACCAAGTCAACATGAGCTCGGAATGTACTTTGGAACCTTGGTAAACCAGGCAGATAACGTACAATTATATAAATATGTAGTTCAAATGGTATCTCATTCATTTGGTAAAACAGCTACTTTTATGCCAAAGCCAGTGAAAGGTGATAACGGTTCAGGTATGCATACTCACCAATCAATATGGAAAGGAAAGACTCCAGTTTTTTCTGGAAATAAGTACGCTGGATTATCTCAGACTGCTTTATATTACATAGGTGGTATATTAAAACATGCTAAAGCAATCAATGCATTTTCAAATGCAACTACGAACAGTTACAAAAGATTAATTCCAGGTTTTGAAGCACCAGTTCTATTAGCATATTCAGCTAGAAATAGATCGGCCTCTTGTAGAATTCCAATAACACTAAGTAAAAATGGTGCAAGATGTGAAATAAGATTTCCTGATGCTTCTGGAAACCCTTATTTAACATTTGCCTCGATGTTAATGGCGGGATTAGATGGAATTAAAAATAAAATTGATCCAGGTAAATCTTTTGACAAAGATTTATATGCGCTATCAGAAAAAGAAGTTAAAAAAGTTCCTACAGTATGTGGATCTTTAAGAGAAGCAATGGAAAGTTTAGATAGAGATAGAGCTTTTTTAAAACAAGGAAATGTTTTTACAGATGATCAAATTGATGCATACATAGCATTAAAATTTGAAGAAATACATAATTTTGAACACACACCTCATCCGATTGAGTTTGAAATGTATTATAGCTGCTAATTTATTTTTTACTTTTTAAGATTTTATCGTCAGCTATTTTATTTTTATTTACACCCTCTTTGATAGTGTAATCTAAAGTGCCATGTGCACCTGCTTGAACTTCTTTTCGTAAAGTTCTAAATAAAGCTTTCTCTTTTTTACTATCAGCAATTTTATTAGAGTGTTTTTCTAAATGTTTTGTATCTCTCATGTTTTGTCTTTATACCTTAAAAGATTCTCCACATCCACACCTTTCACTCTCGTTAGGATTTTTAAATACAAAAGATGAAGAAAAATCACCTTTTTTATAGTCCATTTCGGTGCCTAATAAGTACATAACCGCAGATGCATCAACAAAAACTTTTACTCCTTTTTCTTCAATCATCTCATCACTTGGATTAGTTTTATCTGTATATTCCATAACATATGACATGCCTGCGCATCCACCACTTTTAACTCCAACTCTTACTCCAATAGAATCTTCTTTAGCTGAAGACATTATTTGTTTAATTCTTTCTGCAGCACTATCACTTAAAGTGATTATTTGTTTCATTATAAATTTAACTCCAATTTTGCTGCCTCAGACATCATAGATTTATCCCAAGGAGGATCCCAAACTAAATCAAGATCAACCTTTCCAACACCTTTAATTGCAATAATACTATCCTTTACTTCTTTAGGCAAACTTTCAGCAACGGGACAGTTTGGTGTTGTTAATGTCATTTTTACACTGACATCTTTATCTTTAACTGAAACATCATAAATTAGACCCAATTCGTAAATATTTACAGGGATCTCGGGATCATAAATTTTGCTTATTTCAGTAATAACTTGATCTTTTAAATTCATTAAATTTCTTCACTTTCTATATTAATTTCGTTCTGAGATTTATCAATAGCTGAGATCAAAGTATGCCAAGATAAAGTAGCACATTTTACCCTCATTGGATACTGTTTAACTCCGGACAAACACATTAATTTTGTTTTTTCATCCTCCTCTAAAAGTTTACTATTTAAACTTTCTTTTTCTTTAATCATTTCTAAAAAATCCTTAATTATTTCTTTTACTTCCTTCTCTTCCTTTCCTTTAACTAAGCCAGTCATTATCGATGCGGAAGCCATAGATATTGCGCACCCCTGGCCCTCAAAAGATATATCCTCAACTTTTTTATTTTCATTTAATTTAAGGTAAACATGAACCTTATCACCACATAAAGGGTTATGACCTTTCGCGTCTTTATTAAAATTATCTGTCTTTCTTAAATTTCTAGGATTCTTACCGTGATCTAATATAATTTCTTGATAGAGTTCTTTTAAGTTCATTTATTCAAATATTTTTTTACATTTATTAATTGAGGAGTTAAGTTGATCAAGATCACTTTTAGTGTTGTAAATACCTAAAGATGCTCTTGCAGTTGCTGATAAACCCAACTTATCGTGTAGGATTTGACAACAGTGATGCCCAGCTCTAATTGCTACCCCATCTTCATCTAATATCGTTGCAATATCATGTGGATGAATGCCATCTATTGTGAATGATAAAACTGCCCCTTTATTCTTTGGATTACCAATTAATTTTACTGAATTATTTTTTCTAAGTAATTCTTGACCATACTCCATCAGTTCATTTTCATGTTTAACAATGTTGTCTATTCCAATTTTATTTAAAAATTTAATAGACTCGTTAAATGCAATTACTTGAGCAGTTGCCATAGTTCCTGCTTCAAACTTATTTGGTAAATCACCATAAGTTATGCCTTCCTTTTTGACTTCACCTATCATTCCTCCACCACCTTGGTAGGGTGGTAATTCTTCAAGCCATTTTTTTTTTGCATAAAGAACACCTAGGCCTGTTGGTCCATACATTTTATGACAAGAAATTGCATAAAAATCGCAATCAAGATCTTGCATATCTAATTTTAGATGTGGAGCACTTTGGCAACCATCTATCAAAACAGGAATACCTTTTGAATGAGCAAGTTTTGTAATTTCTTTAACAGGTAATATTGCACCTGTAACGTTTGAAAGATGAGTAATTGCTATGATTTTTGTTTTTTGTGTTATTTTTTTTTCAATACTTTCTAAAGTCACCTCGCCATCTTCATTTACTTCTGCAAATTGAATTTTAACACCTTTAGATTTTCTTAAATAATGCCAAGGAACATAATTAGAATGGTGTTCAAGCTCTGTAAGCAAAACTTCATCACCCTCTTTTAAATTTTTTTGTCCAAAAGTGTTTGCAACAAGATTGATTGCTTCTGTTGCACCTTTTGTAAAAACAATCTCATTTTTATCTTTTGCATTAATATATTTTTGAACTGAAGTTCTTGTATTTTCATATAAATTTGTTGCTGCAACAGCTAAATAATGAACGCTTCTTCCTACATTTGAAAATTCTTTTGTATAAAAATCATAAATTCTATCTACAACAACTAGAGGTTTTTGAGATGAATTAGCACTATCCAAGTAAACAAGATCGTTATTATGAATTTTATTACCGAATATTGGAAATTCTTTTTTTATATTGTCTATATTCATTCTTTCAAACCAACCATATTCTTAACTAAATTTTTAATCTCACTATCAGTGATTTTTTCAATTACATCTAATAAAAATCCATTTATTAAAAGTTCCTTAGCTTCTTTATAATTAAGTCCTCTAGACATTAAATAAAATATAGAGTTTTCATTTAAGCTACCTGATGCAGAACCATGCGAGCACTTTACATCGTCAGCATAAATTTCTAACTCGGGTTTTGCATTAAATTCTGTTGTTTCATCGAGAAGTATTGCTTTACTGAGTTGATATCCATCAGTTTTTTGAGCTTCAGAATTAACATATATTTTTCCTTGATAAACAGCTCTTGCTTCATTCTCTAAAACACTTTTTATTAGTTGATAGCTTTTAGTCTGTTCGGTTAAATGATTTATACTAGTTCTGATTTCATGATGTTTTTGTCGGTTTAAAGAAAATATTCCATTAACAAATGCAGAAGAATATTTTCCATTTAAATTACAGTTAATTTCATTTTTATTAAAATCAGATCCTGACGATAATATGAATGTTTCTGACATACTATTTCTTTCTTGCTCAATATTATTATACGAATATTTAATATTATTATTATTTTTTATATCAATTTTATAATTTTTTAAAATTGCATCTTGTTTTAAATTAAAACTATAAAAAGTATTTATAAAATTTTTTTCTGAAGCATCTTCTAAAATATCAATTAATTTTAAAGAACTATTTTTTTCGAGTATAAAATTTAATCTAAGATTTATATTTTTTGATTTAATTTTTTTATTTGTATGATGATATATAACTAATGGTTTTTTTAAAGAATAGTTATCTTTAATAATAATTTTAAAAGTTTTATCTACAAAAGCACAATTTAAATCAATTAATGAATTTGGATCTGAATGATTATTATTTAACTCAAAATCATCTAATATTTCCACTTTGTTTTTTTCTTCAAATTGAAAATCTATCTTTTCGGCTCTTCCATTAATGAAAACTATTGAATTTTGCTCTAGACCTCCAAGATAAATAGAAGGATCAATTTTATTTGGAGTTGATATATCGTTATAAAAACTTAGATCTCCGATTCCTTTTTCAATAATCTGATTTATATCTGAAAATTTCCAATTTTCTAAACTTTTATTAGGCAAGCCTTTTTTAATAAATTTATTTAAAAATTCTTTTTTAAGATTTATATTTTTTGAAGAAAAACTTGAATTTTTAAAAGATTTTTCAAAATCGATTTTTATTTGCTCTTTCATTTAATTAAAATTTTCGTATCCCTTCTTTTCTAATTCTAAAGCTAGTTCTGGACCACCAGATTTGATTATTTTTCCATTCATCAAAACATGAACATAGTCTGGCTTAATGTAGTCAAGCAATCTTTGGTAATGAGTAATAATTAAAAAAGAATTATTTTTTTTTCTTAAAGAATTTACTCCATTTGCAACAATTTTAAGTGCATCAATATCTAGTCCAGAATCTGTTTCGTCTAATATCGATAATTTTGGATTCAAGATTGACATTTGTAAAATTTCATTTTTCTTCTTTTCACCTCCTGAAAAACCTACATTTAGTTGTCTATTTAATTTTTCCTCATCAAATTTTAATTCCTTTGATTTTTGTTTAACCAATTTTAAGAACTCTAATGCATCTAATTCTTTTTCGCCCCTAGCCCTTCTAATTGCGTTAAGTGATGTTTTTAAAAATATATTTGTATTTACACCAGGTATCTCTAAAGGATACTGAAAGGCTAAAAAAATCCCTTTATGTGCTCTTTCCTCTGTTTCGAGAGAAAATAAATCATTATTTTCATAAAAAATTTCTCCTGAAACTTCATACCCTTTTTTTCCGGATAATATGTTTGAAAGTGTACTTTTCCCTGATCCGTTCGGTCCCATAATAGCATGAACTTCACCTGGATTAATATTTAATGAAAAGCCTTTTAAAATAGATTTTTCATTAACTTTTGCGTTAAGATTATTAATTTTAAGCATTTATCCAACGCTCCCTTCTAAACTAATACCAACTAATTTTTGTGCCTCAACAGCAAATTCCATGGGTAATTGTTGAAGAACTTCTTTACAAAAACCGTTAACAATTAATCCTACAGCTTCCTCTGAATTCAAACCTCTTTGTTGACAGTAATGTAGTTGCTCCTCACTAATTTTTGAAGTTGTTGCTTCATGAGCCAAGTTTGAATCGGAATTTTTGTTTTTAATATAAGGAATTGTATGTGCGCCACATTTATTTCCCATAAGTAGAGAGTCACATTGAGTATAATTTGTTGAGTTATTTGCTTTCATAGAAATATCAACCAAACCTCTATAAGTCATGTCAGAAAAACCAGCGCTTATTCCTTTAGAAATAATTTTACTTTTAGTATTTTTTCCTAGATGGATCATTTTTGTACCTGTATCAGCTTTTTGATGGTTGTTGGTTATAGCTATAGAATAAAATTCTCCAATTGAATTATCTCCTTTTAATATGCAGCTTGGGTATTTCCAGGTAATTGCTGAACCAGTTTCAACTTGTGTCCAAGAAATTTTTGAATTTTTACCTTTGCAAAGTCCTCTCTTGGTTACAAAATTATAAATACCACCTTTGCCATCTTTATCCCCCGGATACCAATTTTGAACTGTAGAATATTTAATTTCAGCATCGTCTAAAGCTACCAGTTCTACATTTGCTGCATGGAGTTGATTTTCATCACGCATTGGTGCTGTACATCCTTCTAAGTAACTTACATAACTTCCTTTATCAGCTATAATCAATGTTCTTTCAAATTGACCAGTGTCAGAAGCATTTATTCTAAAATATGTAGATAGCTCCATTGGACACCTGACTCCTGGAGGGATATATACAAAAGAACCATCCGTGAATACTGCTGAGTTTAATGTTGAAAAAAAGTGATCAGTTAAAGGTATGACAGACCCTAAATATTTTTTTACAA
Source organism: uncultured Pelagibacteraceae bacterium (assembly GCA_902588255.1). Classification (GTDB taxonomy): domain Bacteria; phylum Pseudomonadota; class Alphaproteobacteria; order Pelagibacterales; family Pelagibacteraceae; genus Pelagibacter. The sequence goes on along the minus strand of CACIOK010000012.1, from coordinate 10,275 downwards.
GATCTGGGTGTTTCTGAATTGCCTCAGAAATAGAGCAAAAAATTATTCCTTTTTCAGTCAATTTATCTTTGAAAGTGGTAGCTACAGAAACAGAGTCAAATACTGCGTCTACAGCTATATTATTTAATCTCTTTTGTTCCTGCAAAGGAATACCTAATTTTTTATAAGTTTCTAATAATTTTGGGTCAAGATCATCTAAACTTTTAGGTTTTTCTTTAAAACTTTTTGGAGCTGAGTAATAATATAAATCCTGGTAATCTATTTTTGGATATTTCGGTTTTTGCCAATTTGGTTCTTTAAGAGCTTTAAGTCTATGGTATGCTTTTAATCGCCAATCCAAAAGCCATTGTGGTTCTTTTTTTATATTGGAAATAAACTTTATTACTTCCTCACTTAATCCTTTTGGAGCTTTTATACTTTCAATGTCAGTAGAAAATCCATATTTATATTTTTTTAATTTCTCGATTTCTTTTTCTCGAGAACCTTGGCTAGACTCTATTTTCATTTTTACCCTTTACAAGATCACTAAGATTTTTTTTATTAAAAAAATTATTTATATGTATTTCCAACTCATCCCATAAGTTATGTGTAATGCACTTCATAGATTTACCATTGCAGCCTTTTTTAGATTCCTTTTTACAACCAACTGTTTTGATATTTTCTTGAACAGCTGAAAAAATATTTGAAATTTTGATTTGTTCAGGACTTTTGGTTAATTTGTAACCACCATTCGATCCTCTCACACTTTCCACTATTTGATTTTTTTTTAGCATTGAAAAAATCTGTTCAAGATAAAGAAGAGATATACCTTGTCTTAGAGAGATATCTCTTAAAGGTACAGGTCTGTTATTATCAAATTTAGCAATATCGGCTAAAGCCATTACAGCGTATCTTCCTTTTGTGCTTAGTTTCATAAAATCCTTTATTTACAACAGTTTATATATATACCATAGTAAAATAGTCAAGTTTAGATAATTAAAAATAGCAATTTGTCGCTCACATATGGTAGACATGTTTTTTTTTTAAACATTTAAAGAAATTTTTTTGATATTAATTATCAATTGCAATTATGGAAAAAAATAAAATAGTAGAAATATTTATTCCAGGACCAGCGGGAAGACTAGAGGCTAAATATTTTAAAAGTAAAAAAAAAACATCTCCAATAGCTTTAGTCCTACAACCACATCCACAATATGGTGGAACTATGAACAATAAAGTGATTGTAGATACTTTTCAAACATTTATGGATAACGATTTTTCAGTTTGCAGGTTAAATTTCCGAGGTGTCGGAAAAAGTGATGGAGATTTTGATAATGGACAAGGTGAATTAGCAGATGCTGCTGCAGCATTAGATTGGTTAGAAAAAGAAAATTTTGATAATTCGCAATGTTGGATATCTGGTTTTTCTTTTGGGTCTTTAATTGCAATGCAACTACTTATGAGAAGACCTGAAATAAATAGATTTATCGCTATTTCACCACAGCCTAATGTTTATGACTTTTCTTTTTTATCACCATGCCCCACGTCAGGTTTAATGGTTTATGGTAAGAAAGATGAATTGGTTCCAATTGAAACAATCAACGAATTAGATCAAAGACTTAGTGCTCAAAAAGGAATAAAGGTTGAATTTCAACAAATAAGTGATGCTAATCATTTTTTTTCAAAATCTGAAGAAAACCTATGTAAGACTTTGGATAAATATATAAAAAAAGAAACTACTTTATTTTAATTACGAGATGTTAAAAGAATTTTTAAACATAATCTTTCGTTCACTAAAGTTAGATAAAAATCTCTATAAAGATAACATTAATTTTGGTGAGGCAGCAATATACTTTGCGGGCCTTATAATGATTTTAGATGGTGTGGCTGGCGCTGTAGCTGCAAATACAATAGTAAAGACACCAGTAGGTTTATCAGGCTTGACAGCTATACTCACTTGGTTGATTTGGGGAATTTTTATATATGTCATAGGAGTTAAATTATTTCCTGACAAAGAAAGTAAAGTTCCTTTTAAAAAAGTTCTAATTGGAGTGGGATATGCTCATTCCCCTGGATTACTAAGATTTTTTGTAATAACTCCAGATTTAATAATTCCAATAATTTTTATTACTCAATTTTGGATTTTTGCAGGGTTGATAATATCGACAAAAAACACCTTAAATTTGAAATCGAATTTTAAAGCTTTTGGTATAGTGATTTTATCTTTTTTAATTATTGCTTTTATTTCTATATCTTTCGTAATGAGTAAACTAAATACTTTACCAGTAAGTACAATAAGCTAGACTGGAAAAATACTTTTGGACAATTTGCATGAGTCACAAACTTTAAATCCTAATAAAATCAAGTTATGGGTTACACTTTTGTCTTCTTTGTTACACTCTTCACAAGTATCATTCTTCTCTTTTAATTCATCTTTTTCAAATTCTTTAATCATTATCAGTAAGACCAGCGCCAGCTGCAGTTTGCTTTAATTCTTCACTTTCCTCAACAAAAGTTTTTTTAGATAAACTATATAGTTCATTCCATTCACCTTCGCTGAATGTATTTTCATTATCAATAAATATAATCTTAAGTTTTTTAGCTTTATCTATTACATCACTATCTAGATGATTAGAAAAAATCGAATGATTAAAATTTAATAAATATTTTCTTTCATCAATTTTTAAAAATATTTTTTTTCCAACTATTTCTGATGATTTGCTTAGAAATGGTATAAAAAGAATTGGAAAAGCTACATTTTCAAAATCTATTTCGGTCATTTCATTAAGAGTGAAAACCTGATCCAAAAAATTAATTCCTGATATAATTGGACAATAAGATATTTTTGAACTATTTGATTTTGAAATTAAACTCACATTCTGGAATTTTTTATCTTTATATAATTTAAAGTATTGATTAAGGTTTTTTAATCCCGGTAATCCAAACATTTCTAATAGGCTTATACTTTTTCCAACCTCCTCTGCAATTCCCCAAGAAAAACCAATAGCTTTAGTGGCTCTTTTTACCGTAGTATCTATTTCGCTTAAACTTATCATTAGTTAAGAGAGTTATAAATCCACCCGTCGTCAAGAGACTTTAAATCATTTAACAAAGGTGCACCCTGAAACATGCAAATTCTCAACCATTTGTCAGATCTTGGATCAAATTTTACTGCACCAAAAAATGATAGTTTCAATCTTAACATATCAATTGGCATTAATTTGGATCCGATAGTATTATCTTGAATTTCAGCATATGGAAAGTTTTCGGAAATAAAAGCTCTTCTTACAACATGTCTTAAATCATTATTTTCCATCAGAAATTTTCCAATCGATAAACTATTTTTTTTAGATGAAATCCTTTCATACAAAATTTTTATATCTCGAGCGATTGCAAGAGGTTGTTCTAAATCTGAACCATAATCAAGATATCTATCTGCTAATCTTGGTTCTTCTTTGTTTTTAGATATAAACCAAAAATTTTGATTATTTTCTTTTTTTGAAAAATCAATTTTAATTATTTCAGAATAATTATTTTCTAATATATTTCTTAAATTTTCTATATTTTTTTGAGTGGGTATATTAAAATACTTTTCCTCATCAGAACTCATTTTTTTAATTAAAGGAGTAACAATGTTATCATATGGCTCCATCATCAAAGATACAATATATTCAATACATTCATCTTTTAGGTTTTTTTCACACCACAAATATAACTCATTAAAAGAGTATTTACCTTTAAAATCAAAGTCCTCATTAATGAAATTTATCAATTTTTCCATGTCTTTTAGTAATCCGAATATTTTTTTTTTCTGAAATTCACTATCTGTGTTCCAAGAAGTAATATTTTTTAATGATTTTTTTAAAGTTTTTTTAAATAATTCAACTTCATTATCTTTAACATTTTCAATTTCTCTAATTTTTTTTAAAGATATTTCTTTAGATAATATCCAATTATTTAGTAATGTTGGATGATTGACTATAAAAGGAGCCATACCTAAACCAGTCGAATTTCCAATTCCAAGATTTCTACAAATATCTTTATCTAGCTCAACAGCTTTTCTGGGATTTTTCTGCTTGGCAATATGGTTTACTTGATCAAAAGTAAACTCTCTTACCAAATAAACTAACATCATTTCTAATCTGAAAGGACCACAAATTTCCTCTCTATTTTTAATTCTAAATCTATCAGCAAGACCAAATTTTCCAGATCCGTATACCGCTGTAGTTCTATACAAGTATCCTACCTCCATTAATTTATTTTTATCTGGTTGATTTCCTTGAGATAAACTTTCAACAACATGATTAAATATTCTTACTGATTTATTTGCCCTTGATAAGGTCAGCTCTTTATATGAAAGTCTGCCAACTTCTTGTTTCGGAACATCTTGATATAATCTATCCAAATCTTTTTTAGTAGGTATTCCATCATGAAGAGTAAATGCTGTATCCCACTTTGTTGCTATAACTCTATCAGATCTTTCATCATCTTTTATTTTATTAGCAAAACAAACTAGTGAATAAGTTCTATTATTTTTGCTTAGTGAATAAACGGCCCTTCCGTGACCATCTTCATCTAATTCAAATAAATCTCTTTTATGTTTCCAGTTTTTGAATTCTTTTAAAAATGATCTTAAAAAAGATAATTTTGATTGGTGAAACGATCCTAGCTTTGATAATTTCATTACAATTTTTGGATCTCTTAATTGTACTTCCATTAATTAATTCCTTTGTAAAAATTAAACCAGTTATTTCCTAATATATCGTTAACATCTTCGGTGCTAAACCCTACTTTTTTTAAACCAGTTTCTAAATTTTTAAAACCTCTTGCGTCTATAAACCAATCAGGTTGCTTTGGAAAACCTGGTTTTTTTCTGGATCCCTCACCATAATTTTTTCTTTTTGCCCATGTACCATTTCTCATCCATTCAACAACACTATCGGGTTGATTTAAACAAAGATCTGAACCAATTCCTACATTTTTAACTCCCATTATTTCACAAGTTTTCGCGGCCATTTCACAAAAACTTTCTAATTTACAATTAGTACTATCTTTGAGATGGTGAGCATATAAAGATAAACCCAACATTCCTCCGCTCTGGCTTAAAGTTTTTAAAAGTTGATTTGACTTATTTCTCAAAGCTTTGTGCCAAAAAGATGGATTAGCATGGGTTATCGCAATAGGTTTTTCACTAATTTCAATAGCATCAAAAGTACTTTTTTCCGCTGAGTGAGACATGTCAATTACAATACCCAGCCTATTCATTTCTTTAATTGCCTCTCTTCCAAAATTTGTGACTCCTCCATCATTTTTCTCATAACAACCTGTCGCAAGAAGAGATTGGTTATTATAAGTAAGTTGCATAAATCTACATCCATGATCGTAAACTTTTTGAAAAAGTTCAATATCATCTTCTATTGGAGAACAATTTTGAAAACCAAAGAAAATTGCAGTTTTTTTATCTATTTTTGCTTTTTCTATATCTTTAAAGGTTTTTCCTAAAAAAATTAAATCTGAGTTGTCAGAAAAATATTTATTCCAATCTTTAGTTATATTTACAAATTCATCGTAATCTTCATGATATACCAAGGTAACATGGACGGCATCAAGCCCTGCCTCTCTATTTATTTGAAATACTTCTCTTGACCATTTGCAATATTGTAAATTATCAATTTTATAATTCATGTTATTAGATATATATTAGTGTGAAATTTTTTGATATTAAAAGATATAAATGCATTACAAAAAAAAAAGACCCAAAGTAGCTATCATTATGGGTAGTCAATCAGATTATTTAACAATGAAACTTTGCCAAAAAGTACTAAAAAGACTTAAAGTCAAATATGAAACAAAGATTGTGTCTGCGCATAGAACGCCTGACAGAATGTATAGATTTGCAAAATCAGCAGAAAAAAATGATATTTCAGTAATTATTGCTGGAGCTGGAGGATCAGCGCATCTACCTGGTATGATAGCGGCGCTAACAACAATTCCAGTAATTGGTGTTCCGATAGAAAGTAAAAAACTGAAGGGCCTTGATAGTTTGTTATCAATAGCTCAGATGCCAAAAGGAATACCTGTTGCAACCGTTGCTATTGGCAAAGACGGAGCAATTAATGCAGGGTTACTTGCTGCATCAATAATCTCAATTAGTGATAATAGTATTAGAAAAAATTTAAATCTCTGGAGAAACAAACAAACAAAATCTACAAAAAAGAAACCTAAGTAAAATGATTAATCCAACTGTTGGAATAATTGGTGGAGGACAGTTAGGTAGTATGCTGGCTGAAGCTGCAAAAAAAATAAATATTAAAACAATTATCTTTAGTGACGATATGGACTCTCCAGCAAAAAACTTTTCGGATGAATTCATGTATGGGAGTTATGATGATGAAAATAAAATAAAAGAATTCGTAAACAAAGTTGATATAGTGACATTTGAATTTGAAAATATTCCATATAAAACTTTAAAAAAAATTAATGAATTCAAAAAAGTTTTACCAAAACCTGAAATTAATAAAATAGTACAAAATAGATTAACCGAAAAAGATTTTTTGAATAAAATTAATATAAATACAACTAAATATGTATCAGTAAAAAATGACAAAGATTTAAAATCAAATACAGAATTATTACCTGGAATGTTAAAAACCTGCACAATGGGGTATGATGGAAAAGGACAATATAAAATAAACTCAAGTCAAGAACTTGAAAATTTAAAGTTGGATTTTAAAAACGAATTTATTTTAGAAAAGTTAATAAATTTAAAAAAAGAAATTTCCGTTATTATTACTAGATATGGCAAAGGACGATATGAAATTTATGAACCAATAGAAAACACCCACGAAGATCAGATTTTAAGATATTCAAAAATACCTTCTGATATAAACGCAAACATCTTTAAAAAGTCAGAAGACTGGGCAATTAAAATTTCAGAGGAATTAGATTACATAGGAACTTTGTGTGTAGAATATTTTATTGATAAAAATGATAATCTATATGTTAACGAAATTGCCCCAAGAGTTCATAATTCAGGCCATTTAACAATTAATTCTCATAACATAAGTCAATTCGAAAATCATATAAGAGCAATTTCTGGCTTAGAACAAATTAAAATTAAAAAAATTTACGATGCAAAAATGATAAATCTAATAGGAGATGATATTAGCACTTATAGAAAAAAAAAGTTTCAAGACAATGAATTTTTTTTTGATTATTTAAAAAAAGAAATAAAAAAAAAAAGAAAGATGGGACACTTAACGATCACAGAAAAATGTTGAAATATAATCTTAGATTTTGTAATTAGTCATGTGTCAAAATTTATTATAATCTTATTCATATTTATAAACTACAATACAATTTTGAATTCTATGGAAAATAAACCTTATCATCACTTAAAAGACGGTACTTTCAGAAATCCTGAAGGATCTCCAGTAAGAGATATGAAATTTAATTGGAGTTATAAAATATTTAATGAAGAAAAAAAAAAGCTAGACATGACTGTTCCAAAAGAACATGTGATTGTAAAAAATGAAGTAATAAAATCTCTGCAAGAAAATAAAAACAATGATTATATACTGTGGATTGGTCATGCTACATTTTTAATAAAATTAGGAAATACAACTATCATAACTGATCCAGTCTTTGAAAAAAATATGGGACCACTAATATTTGGTCCTAAAAGATTTGTTGATGCAGCTATAAATTTAAATGAGTTACCTAATATTGATTTGTTTCTTTTGACACATAATCATTATGATCATCTTAGCACGAGAACAATACAAAAATTTCCATATAAAAAAGCTAAAGTTGTAACTGCTTTAAAACTTGGAAAATACTTTACAAGAAATGGTTTTAATGATGTTAACGAGCTAGATTGGTACGATGAAATAAAAATTAACGATATCAAAATAACATTTGTACCTGCGGTACACTGGTCAAAAAGAAGTCTTTGGGACACCAACAAAACATTATGGGGTAGCTTCTTGATTGAGTATAAAGACAAAAAGTTTTTCTTTGCATGTGATACTGGTTATGGAAATATTTATAAAAAACTTGGCGAAAAATATGGACCAATAGATTTAACATTTATAAATATTGGTGCATATAATTTTTATCCAATGGCTCCTAAAAAAGATAAATCAATTTATCACACTAATCCTGAGGAAGCTCTTAATATTGGAAAAGATTTAAAAAGTAAAAAAATTTTAGGAATGCATTGGGGAACAGTTGTTTTATCTTTAGAACCAATTATGGAACCTGGGAAAAGATTTAAAAATTCATCAAATCAGTATGGTTATCATCCTGATGATACTATTATTTTTAAAATTGGACAATTAAAAAAAATTGAAAATATTTTAAAATGAAATCTATAGAGGGAAATTTTGATAACAAAGAAGTAGATGAACTATTGAATAAACATTTTATCGAATTAAGATCAGTTTCTCCAGAAGGAAGTGCGCACGTTTTAGATATAAAAGGTTTAAAAGATCCCTCTATAAAATTTTGGAGCTTATGGGAAAACAATCATCTTATAGGATGTGGTGCTCTAAAATTTTTAGATACGAATCATGGTGAATTTAAATCAATAAGGATTGCCGATAAATTTAGAAAAAAAGGAAATGGTATAAAAATTATTAAGCATCTTATAGAAGAAGCTAAAAAACTTAATATAAAGAAAATAAGTATAGAAACTGGTGCTGGTAGTTTTTTTAAACCAGCTAGAGAGCTATTTATTTTGTGCGGATTTAAAATTTGCCATCCTTTCGCTCACTATAAAGAAGATATTAACTCTGTATATATGAGTTTGCCAATTAATAATGATAATACTTAATTATTAAAAAAGTATAAATTGGTCCTCTAAAATTAAGCTTGGAAGAGGTTCGGCTTCTTTTTCGAATTTACTAACTAATTTTTTATTAGGTTTCATAAAAACTTCTGTAAAATCAGCAACGTTTTTTTTTAAAATAAGGTTTAAATCACCTTCAAACTCGTTATCAGCATCTAAAAACGAATTGACATGTTCAATTGTCGATTTACCAGTTGATTTATAAATAATATTATTAGAAGCATAGGATATACTAGCCTGATAAACATTACCTGAAGTTCCTACTGTTAAAGCTGGACCTAAAAAGGCAGTAGTTTCAACGCATCCATTTAAAGTTATTAAACTAAAAAATAATAAGCTTAATTTTTTTATTCTCACTGATTCGACTCCTACTTTTAAGTATAGATAAATAAAAATTAAGACAATGAGCTATTTTAACTTACTAACAGGCTTAAAATTAAACTTAGAGTAGAATTAAATATTTTAATAATTTTTTAATTATTAGTAGATATGATTTTGTTTTAAAAATAAGTTAATAAAATTGTAACAAAATGAAAAATAAAAACATCTCAGATTTATCTGAACAATATAATAATTACATTTATCCAAAGCCAACTGAAAACTTATCCGAAGAATGGATTAAAAAAAATCGTTTTCAAATTTGTGATCCTAATTACTGTTGGCATAGATTATGGCCTGAAAAACCACATAATACTAGAAGACTTGATGTATTAATTGCAGGCTGTGGGTCAGATCAGGCTGCAATATTAGCAAAATGTAACCCTAACCATAACTTTGTTGGCGTAGACTTATCTGAAAATAGTCTCAAATATGAAAAAAAACTTATTGAAGAAAATAAAATTGAAAATTTAAAGCTTTATCATAATGATTTTAGATCAGTAAAATTTAAAAAAAAATTTGATTATATTATTAGTTCAGGAGTAATACATCATTTGGATGATCCTGGTACGGGTCTTAAATATTTTAATCAAAACTTAAAAGATGAAGGTGTTATTTATATAATGGTATATGGAGATAAAAAATCATATGCAACAAATCAAGTAAAACAATTATTTAAAAAATTAAACTTAAAACAAAATCAAGAGTCTATAGATTTTGCAATGAATACAATTAACAAATTAAATAATTTACATCCAGCGAAAATATTTGCAAATACAGAGATTAAGCAAGATTTAGCACACCCTTCTGGAGTTGTTGATTTTTTTCTACACAAAAAAGAAAATTTTTTTTCAATTAAAGATTTTGTTAAATTGTTAAATAAAAATCAATTAATTATAAAAAATTTTGCTAATGGAAGAATAAAACCTTTAACTAAATTTTTTACAGACGCACCACTACATATTAAGGAAAAAATTAACTCTTTATCTGTTGAAGATAAGTTGGAAATATCACAAATATTAAATTGGAATGATAGAAAAATTGACCTTATTTGTTGTAAAAGCAAAAAT